>NZ_JAWOAI010000092.1:0-24191 GCF_033194735.1 Streptomyces sp. W16 | reverse complement strand
CGAGGGCGGCGGCTCGGCGCTGCGGGCGGCCGGTCTCCAGGTGCTGGTGGCCACCTTCGTGGCGACCGGGGCGATCTTCGGGGCGGTCGACGTGGTCACCGTCGCGTTCGCCGACGAGCGGGGTCACAAGGGTGGCGCCAGTGTGGTGCTCGCCCTGTACGCGGCGGGGTCCTGTGCGGCCGGAGTCGTGTTCGGGCTGCTGCGCTTCCGGGGAGCGCCCGAACGTCGGTGGCTGCTGGGCATATGCACGATGGCCGTGAGTATGATCCCCCTCCTACTGGTCGGAAACTTGCCGCTTCTGGCCGTGGCGCTGTTCCTTGCGGGACTGTCCATCGCACCCACGATGATCACGACGATGTCCCTCATAGAAGAGCACGTACCTCGCGCGAAGCTCACCGAAGGCATGACCTGGGTGAGCACCGGCCTGGCGGTCGGGGTCGCGCTCGGCTCCTCCGTCGCCGGCTGGGTGATCGACGCAGCCGGCGCGCGGGCCGGGTACGGGGTTCCGGTGGTCGCCGGAGCCGTCGCGGTCGCGGTCGGTTTCCTCGGGTACCGCCGGCTCAGCAGACCGGCACCGGGTCGGGGAGGCACCGTTGTTGGGCACCACAGCGAGCGCGAGGAACGGCACGTGGCGTAACTGGGGCGGGACGGTCGCGTCCCGGCCCGCACGGGAGGTCATGCCCGCCTCCGTCGAGGAACTGGCCGCGGCCGTCCGCCGGGCCGGTGAGGACGGTCTGACGGTGAAGGCCGTCGGCAGTGGGCACTCCTTCACGTCGATCGCCGCCACGGACGGTGTGTTGATCCGCCCTCAACTCTTGACCGGCATCCGCAACATTGATCGCGATGCATTGACGGTCACGGTCGAGGCGGGCACCCCGCTCAAGAGACTCAACATGGCTCTCGCGCGCGAGGGTCTGTCGCTCACGAACATGGGCGACATCATGGAGCAGACGGTGTCGGGCGCGACCAGCACCGGGACCCACGGCAGCGGCCGCGAGTCGGCCTCGATCGCGGCCCAGATCAGGGGACTTGAGCTGGTCCTGGCGGACGGTTCGGTGCTGACCTGCTCCGAGAAGGAGAATCCGGACGTCTTCGCGGCGGCCCGCATCGGCCTCGGCGCCCTGGGCGTCGTCACCGCGATCACCTTCGCCGTGGAGCCCGTCTTCCTGCTCACGGCCCGCGAGGAGCCGATGCCCTTCGACGAGGTCACCAGCCGCTTCGACGAACTCTGGACCGAGAACGAACACTTCGAGTTCTACTGGTTCCCGCACACGGCGTCCACCAACACCAAGCGCAACAACCGCAGCGCGGGCCCGGAGCAGCCTGTGAAGCCGCTGGCGGGCTGGTTCGACGACGAGTTCGTGGCCAACGGCCTCTGGCAGGTGGCCAACATGGTCGGCCGCGCGGCACCCGCGACCATCCCGACCATCGCTCAGATCTCCACCCGGGCCTGGTCATCGCGGACGTACACGGACATCCCCTACAAGGTCTTCACCTCCACCCGCCGGGTGCGGTTCGTCGAGATGGAGTACGCCGTCCCGCGCGCCGCTCTGGTGGACACGCTGCGAGAACTCAAAGCGATGGTCGACCGTTCGAAGTTCAGGATCAGCTACCCGGTCGAGGTCCGCACCGCCCCGGCGGACGACATCACTCTGTCCACCGCCTCCGGCCGGGACAGTGCCTACATCGCCGTGCACATGTTCCGGGGCACGCCCTACCAGGCGTACTTCACCGAAGCCGAGCGCATCTTCACCGCGCACGAGGGCCGGCCGCACTGGGGCAAGGTGAACACCCGGGACGCCGAGTACTTCGCCGGGGTCTATCCGCGCTTCGGCGAGTTCACGGCGCTGCGGGACCGGCTGGATCCTGACCGGCGGTTCCAGAACGACTACTTGCGGAGGGTGCTGGGTCAGTAGCCGACGAGCCGTCCCGCGAGTCGGACGGGGAATCGGCCCGACCCGGTTCCCCGCGACGTGCGGGACGCTCGGATAGTTCCGTTTCAGGCTATTGCGTGAAGTACGCCACTTTCAAGATCGCCCGAACCCCGCTCCGAACCGCCAAGTCCCGCCCCCCACAAGAAGTTGGGCGGCGTGCCAATCCACGCACGTGGTCCAAATGGAGTACTGTTGCGAGCCCTGGGTGCGGTCTCCTGCCAGGGCGTCCGCGGCCTTTTGGACCGCCCAGAAGGGGCCAGTTGCACAGGGTGACGTAGTTTGTCACTTAGCGTTGCGAATAGGTAACCGTGCCATAACGGCGAGTCCGGGCCCGTGCCCGACACGCCGGGCAACTCGGCAAGGTTGTGGCAGGCTGCACCCGGGCAGGCCACACTCGACTAGCGGAAGCAGCGACGCACGTGACGTCGGCAGGCACCACCCGGGAGGTCCCCATGCCCGAACTGCGTGTCGTGGCCGTCTCTAACGACGGCACACGGCTGGTGCTGAAGGCTGCGGACAGCACGGAGTACACGCTTCCGATTGATGAGCGTCTGCGCGCCGCCGTACGCGGCGACCGTCCCCGCCTCGGCCAGATCGAGATCGAGGTGGAGAGCCATCTCCGCCCCCGAGACATCCAGGCACGTATACGTGCCGGCGCCTCCGCGGAGGAAGTCGCGCAACTCGCCGGCATCCCCGTCGACCGGGTGCGCCGCTTCGAGGGTCCCGTGCTCGCCGAGCGTGCCTTCATGGCCGAGCGGGCCCGGAAGACCCCTGTCCGCCGCCCCGGTGAGAACGCCGGACCCCAGCTCGGCGAGGCCGTCCAGGAACGGCTGACGCTGCGCGGTGCCGAGAAGGACACCGTTCAGTGGGACTCCTGGCGCCGCGACGACGGCACCTGGGAGGTCCTGCTGGTCTACCGGGTCGCGGGCGAACCGCACTCGGCGAGCTGGACGTACGACCCGCCCCGGCGGCTCGTCGCGGCCGTCGACGACGAGGCGCGCTCGCTGATCGGTGAGTCCGACGACCTCTCCGCCACCCCCGAGCCCAGCTTCCCGTTCGTCCCGCGGATCGCCCGGCTGCCCCGCGACCGCCCGCTGGACCGTGCCCTGGAGCGCCCGGAGCGTCCCGCGCTGCCGTCGCCCGAGCCGGTCGAGGAGAGCGAGCGCGACTCGCTGACCAGCCTCCTGGAGGCGGTACCGAGCTTCCGTGGCGACATGGTGGTCCCCGAGCGCCCCTCGGAGCCCCCGGAGGAGCCCGTCGAGGAGCCGGAGGCGGAGGAGCCCCCGGCACCCGCGGCCTCGGCCGGTTCGGCCTACGCGGATGTGCTCATGCCCCGTTCCGTCGGCGCCCACCGCGACCGGCTCATCGGCTCCACCGACCGTCAGGCCGAGGCGGACGGCGTCCGTCCGGGCCGCAGAGCGGCGGTCCCGAGCTGGGACGAGATCGTCTTCGGGACGCGAAGGAAGAAGCAGGAGTAGTACGGCAGTTGCTCGTACGAGGACGAGGGCCCACGCCGTTTCGGCAGCGGGCCCTCGTCCTCGTACAGGTGCTACTGGGGATCGGGGCCCACGGCGACCGGGCGCTCCGGGTCCGAGGACCACTCCGACCAGGAGCCGACGTAGAGCGCGGCCGGAATCCCGGCCACCGCCAGTGCCAGCACCTCATGGGCGCCCGAGACGCCCGAGCCGCAGTACACGCCGACGCCCGTGCCCTCCGTGGCGCCCAGGGACTTGAAGCGGGTGGCCAGTTCCTCCGCCGGGAGGAAGCGGCCGTCGGTGCCCACGTTCTCGTTGGTCGGCGCGGACACGGCACCCGGGATGTGGCCGCCGACCCGGTCGATCGGCTCCACCTCTCCCCGGTAACGCTCCCCCGCGCGGGCGTCGAACAGGACCCCGCCGCGGGCCAGCGCGGCGGCGCCGTCCGCGTCCAGGAGTTGCACGGCACCCGGCTCCGGCGTGAAGTCGCCCTCGGCCGGCGTCGGTGTATCCGTCTCCGAAGGACCCTCCCAAGAGGGAAGGCCGCCGTCGAGGACCCGCACGTCCGGGTGACCCGCCCATTGCAGCAGCCACCATGCGCGGGCCGCCGCCCAGCCCTGACCGCCGTCGTACACGACGACCGCGCGGTCGGCCGATACGCCCGCCCGGCGCATCGCGGCGCCGAAGCGCGCGATGTCGGGAAGGGGGTGCCGGCCGCGGGCGCCGGGAGTCGAGGCGAGTTCCTGGTCGAGGTCTACGTAGACAGCGCCCGGGATGTGCCCGGCGGCGTACTCGGCACGTCCGTCGAAGGGCGGTTCACCTGCGGCCTTCGCGACGCTGAGCTGCCAGCGGATGTCGAGGAGGACCGGCGGGTTCGTCCCGGCCAGATCGCTCGCCAGTTCGGATGCGGAGATGATGGCGTTCATGGCCACCATCCTCGCGCAAGGGGTGGCCGACACGTCCAGGTCCGACTACTCTGCCCGCCGGACAGTCTCGATCACGAGGCGTACGGGATCGAGCACATGGTGTACAACCGATGGACACCCCACGGCAATCAGCCGGAAACGGACGAGGGGCCACAGACCGGGCATCCTCCGTACGTGAGCCGCCCGTCGACGGCGCGGCCGGGGCGCGCCGCGCCGCAGGGGGTGCGAGCATCGGCTCGGGGCGTGACGCGGCTGCGGCACGCGGATCCGCAATGCGGAAGAAACGGCCACCGCGAGGGGCCGAGGAGAAGGTGACGATGACCGAGGCACGGGGGTCGGCCGGCCTGAACGGCGACACGCACACTCGGCGTACGCAGGGCACACCCTGCTGGGTGAGTCTGATGGTGCACGGCATGACCACGACTCAGGAGTTCTACGGAGAGCTGTTCGGTTGGGAATTCCAACCCGGTCCCCATCAGCTCGGCCCCTACGCGCGGGCCCTGCTCGACGGTCAGGAGGTGGCCGGCATCGGCCAGCTGCCGCCGGACCGGCATCTGCCCATCGCCTGGACGCCGTATCTCGCCTCGGACGACGTGGACCAGACGGCCGAGACGGTACGGATGTGCGGCGGCACGGTCGGGGTGGGCCCCCTGGACGCGGCCGAGGCCGGCCGGCTGGCCATCGGCTCCGACCCGTCGGGGGCGGTGTTCGGCATCTGGCAGGTCGCGGAACACCTCGGTACGTCCATCACGGGCGTCCCGGGCACACCCGCCTGGAACGAGCTGCTGACCTTCGAGACCGAGAGCGTCGCCAAGTTCTACGAGGCGGTGTTCGGCTACGAGGAGGTGCCGGTCGAGTCCGCCGACCTCGACTACGTCACCCTGCACCTGGACGGCGCCCCGGTCGCCGGCATCCACGGCGTCGGCACCGCCCTCCCCCGTGACCGGGGCCCGCACTGGATGACGTACTTCGAGGTCGCCGACACGGACGAGGCCCTGCGCCGCGTCACGGACCTGGGCGGCCACACCCTCGAACCGCCTCACGACAGCCCCCACGGCCGCGTGGCCACGGTCGCCGACCCCGAGGGCGCGATGTTCTCGGTGATCCAGGGGCCGCGGTAGTCCTTCGGGGCGCTTCCGGGTCGTGCGGGCGGATCATGAGGTCATCAGCCGCTCCGCACACCTGGGGAGGGCGACCCGGAGTCGTGAACCCTAGGCCGACGTCATCGGCAGCACGTCCGGTGACAGGGCCGCCGCACGTGCCGTGGCCGACGTCATCCGGCGTCGGTGATGGCGGCGGCACAGGACCTCGTAGCCGATGGCCACCGCCTGGTTGACGTCGCCGACCACCACCTGGGCACCCTCGACGACCATCTCGCCGCCTATGGTGCGGGCGTTGTGGGTGGCGCGGGCGCCGCACCAGCACAGGGCCTCGACCTGGAGGACCTCCACGCGGTCGGCGAGTTCCACCAGGCGCTGGGAGCCGGGGAAGAGCTTGGAGCGGAAGTCGGTCGTGATACCGAAGGCGTAGACGTCGAGGCCCAGGTCGTCGACCACGCGCGCGAGTTGGTCGATCTGCACGGGCGCCAGGAACTGTGCCTCGTCGGCGATGACGTAGTCCGCGCGACCGCCCTGGGAGAGGTGGTCGACGAGATACGCGTACAGGTCCTGCTCGTCCTCGACCTCCACCGCGTCGGTGACCAGGCCGAGGCGGGAGGAGAGCTTCCCCTCGCCCGCGCGGTCGTCCCGCGTGAAGATCACCCCTGCCAGGCCGCGCGCCGAGCGGTTGTGCTCGATCTGGAGCGCCAGGGTCGACTTCCCGCAGTCCATCGTTCCGGAGAAGAACACCAGCTCGGGCATGGGGAGTTGAGCACCTTTCGGCGAAGAGGAGGACGGTGGGGCTTCAGGAGCGTACTTCGAGCAGGGGGACGAGCTGTTCGGCAGGGGTCATGGAACCGTGGTTGCCGACCATCGCCGACTCCTTCGGTTCCCGCTCGGACGCGATGACCAGGACGTCGTCCCTGGCCGCCACGATCACGTCGCCGAGACGGTCGTGGACCCGCTCGTCGACCGTCGGCCCGAACCAGCCCGCCGCGATCGCCTCGTCCCGCGACGCCACCCAGAACTGTTCGCCCAGCACCTCGCGCCAGCAGGTCAGTACGTCGTTCTCGGCGCCCCGTACCGCGTAGACATGGCGTGCGCGGCCCTCGCCGCCGAGCAGGGCGACTCCGGCGCGCAGTTCCCAGTCCGCGTCGAAGTCGATGCGGTGTTCCTCGTCAAAGGGCACGTCGATCATGCCGTGGTCGGCGGTGACGTACAGCGCGCTGCGCGGCGGCAGTTGCTCGGCGAGGCGCTGGACGAGCCGGTCGACGTACATGAGCTGGCCGCGCCAGGTGTCGGAGGCGACGCCGTAGCGATGCCCCGCACCGTCGAGTTCGGCGTAGTACGTGTACACCAAGGAGCGGTCCCCGGCGGCCAGTTGCTCGGCCGCGAGGTCCATGCGCTCCTCGCCGGTCAGTCGCCCGAGGAACGTTCCGCCACTGAGCGCGACCTTCGTCAGCGGGGTGTTCTGGAAGGTGGGGGACGACACCTGGGCGGCGTGCACGCCCGCGTCCTGGGCCAGTTGGAAGATCGTGGGGTACGGCTGCCAGGGCTTCGGCTTGGTCCACGGCTGCCAGCGCAGCTGGTTCATCAGCGCGCCGGTGTCCGGGTTGCGCACGGTGTAGCCGGGCAGGCCGTGGGCGCCGGGCGGCAGGCCGGTGCCGACGGAGGCGAGGGAGGTCGCGGTGGTCGCCGGGTAGCCGGCGGTGAGCGGGCGTCCCGTGCCGCCGCGCGAGCTGCCGAGGAGCGCGTGCAGATAGGGCGCCTCGTCGGCGTGGTCCTTGATCTGCTCCCAGCCGAGACCGTCGACCAGGAAGACGCAGTTACGGTCGGCCGCGGTCAGTTCCGGGATCGCCGCGATCATGCCGGGTACGCCCATGCCGGCGGCCAGGGTGGGCAGCAGGTCGGCGAGAGAGCCGGAACCGTACTCGGGGACAGGTGCGGAGGCTACGGCGAGGGGCTCGGGGTGGTCCCAGGTTGCAGGCTGCGCCATCAGCGGGGAACGTCCGCTGTCGCCTCGGAGAGCGACTGCGCGAAGGCGAGGGTCTGCTGCACCGTCTCCGGGCCGTCCCCGGCCTCGCTGACGCGCAGGCTCAGGTCGTCCGCCGTCGAGTTGCCCGTGTAGCCGTGGTCGGCCTCGCAGTTGGGGTCGCCGCAGGCGGCCGGCTCCAGGTCGATCCGGGAGACGGCACCCCAACCGATGGTCAGCACGACCTCGCGGGGTGGTGTGCCCGGCTTGTACGACTCCGGGTTGGCGACCACGCGGCTGAGCACCACCGACGAGATCCGGCCGATCTTCACGGACTCCGTGGACGTCGTGGCGTACGGCGTCGGGGAGGTGCTGTCGGCGGCCTGCTCGTCGGTGTGGCTGACGATGAAGCGGTTTCCGGTGAGGACCAGCACGGTCACATGCCGGCGCACCTCGTTCTGGTCGAACGTGGTCTCCTGGTGGACCAGGAACGACCGGATCGGCTCGCCGCCCACGGCGGCCTCCACCGCCTCGGCCACGAGGGCCGGGTAGTAGCCGCTGCGCTCGATCGCCGCACGCAGCCCCTGGGTCGTCGTACTGGTCTTGGCCATGACGTCCATCCTACGGTGGCGCACTGACTGCGAGGCACCGCCGAGCACGGTCTTGTCACAGCCGTCTCAGTACACGGGATCAGCACGGGAAGCGTCCGTCAGTACACGGGAAGCGTCCTCGGGCCGAGGTCGTCGCGGACCGGTGGTGGGGCCAGGCGGACCGAGGCGCCGAGCACGCTCAGACCGTGCGCGGCGACGACGACCGGCTCCAGGGTCACCGCGACCACCTCGGGATGGTCGTCGACCAGCCGCGACACCCGCAGCAGCAGCTCCTCCAGGGCAGGCGTGTCGGCGGGCGTCGAACCGCGCCAGCCGAACAGGAGGGGTGCCGTCCGGATCGACCGGATCAGCGAACCGGCCTCCCGGTCCGTGACCGGAACCAGCCGGTGCGCGATGTCCCCGAGCAGCTGCGAGGCGGCTCCGGCGAGCCCGAACGACAGCACGGCCCCCGCCGCCGGATCGATGACGGCCCGCACGACGGTGTCGACTCCGCGCGGCGCCATCCGCTGCACGACCGGCCGCAGCTCCTCCGGCTTGCCGAACAGCTCGCCCAACTCGGCGTACGCCCGCCGCAGTTGGTCCTCGTCCGCGAGATCCAGGCGTACGCCGCCCAGGTCGGCGCGGTGTCGCAGGTGCGGGGCGGTGGCCTTGAGGGCGACCGGGTAGCCGAGGGTGCGGGCGGCCTCGGCGGCGGCATCGGGGGTGGGCGCGGGCAGCGCGCGGTGGACGTCGACGCCGTACATGCCGAGCAGTTCGCAGGTCTCTTCGACGCCGAGCGTGAGGCCCTGCCCGCGCGCGAGGAGCCCGCCGATCAGCCCGGCGGCCCCCTTCTCGTCGATGTCCTCGTACTCGGGCACCCGGCCGGGGTCGACGGCCTCGCGCCGCCACTGCGCGTACTTCACGGCTTCGGCGAGGGCGCGGACCGCGCGTTCGGCGGCGGGGTAGGCGGGGATGAGGCCGCCGCCTTCGGGGGTTCGCATTGCGGTGGACGGTCGTTCCGCGGGGCGAGGGGTGTCCCCCCGCTTCGAAACGGCCTGCGGTGCCGTACTCGTCGCTGCCGACAGCGCCGCCGCGAGTCCCCCGAGCTCCACATGCACCACCAGCACGGGTTTCCCGGGAACCTCCTCGGCCGCCGACCGCAGCGCCTCCGCCAGCGCCGCATCCTCCTCGGGCCCCTCCCCGACAGCGGGTATCGCGGTCACGACCACCGCATCGCAGGAGTCGTCGGCCAGCGCCCCCGACAGCGCCCGGTGGAAGTCCGCCGCCGTCGCCGCCGTCGTCAGATCCACCGGCGGCGTCGGCCGCAGCCCCTCGGAGAGGCACGCGTCATACGTCAGCAGCCCGAGCGACTCGGAGTTCCCCACGATCGCCACCCGAGCCCCGCCGGGCAACGGCTGGCGCGCCAACAGCAGCCCCGTGTCGACCAGTTCGGTGATCGTCTCGACGCGGATCACCCCGGCCTGCCCCAGCAGCGCGGACACCGTCGCGTGCGGCAGGCGCGTCGCGCGTACGGCGTGCCCCTGGGGGGCGGATCCCGCGCCCTGGACCACGACCAGCGGCTTCGCCGCCGCGGTGCGCCGGGCGAGGCGGGTGAACTTGCGGGGGTTGCCGATGGACTCCAGGTACATGAGGGCGACGTCGGTGTCGGGATCGTCGTACCAGTACTGGAGGACGTCGTTGCCGGACACGTCCGCGCGGTTGCCGGACGACACGAACGTGGAGACTCCCGTGACACCGGTGACGCCGCCGCCGCGCCGGTGCAGCCGGGAGAGCAGGGCGATGCCGATGGCGCCGGACTGGGCGAACAGTCCGATGCGTCCGGGGCGCGGCATCTCGGGGGCGAGGGACGCGTTCAGCCGTACGTCGGCGGCGGTGTTGATGACCCCGAAGGCGTTCGGCCCGATGATCCGCATCCCGTATGTGCGCGCGTGGCGGACGAGTTCGCGCTGGCGCTCGCGTCCCTCGGGGCCGCTCTCGGCGTAACCGGCGGTGACCACGACGAGCCCCTGCACCCCGTGTTCGCCGCACTCGGTGACTACTTGGGGGACGTGTTCGACCGGGACGGCGACGACCGCGAGGTCGACGGGGCCTTCGATGTCGCGCACCGAGCGGTACGCCGGCACTCCGTCGAGTTCCTTCCGCCCCTCCGGGAAGGCCTTGTTCACGGCGTACAGGCCGCCGGTGAACCCGGCGTCCCTGATGTTGTCGAGAACGCTGCGGCCCACTCCTCCGGGGGTACGGCCGACGCCGACGACGGCGACCGAGCCGGGCCCCAACAGCCGTCGTACGGACCGCGCTTCGGCGCGCTGCTCCCGCGCGCGCTGCACGGCGAGGGACCTGTCGGTGGGTTCGAGGTCAAACTCCAGGCGTACGACGCCGTCCTCGAAGCTGCGCTTCTGTGTGTAGCCGGCGTCCGTGAACACCTTGATCATCTTGTTGTTGGCGGGCAGCACCTCGGCGGCGAAACGGCGGATGCCGCGCTCACGGGCGACGGCCGCGATGTGTTCGAGGAGGGCGGAGGCGACACCCCTGCCCTGGTGCGCGTCCTGCACCAGGAAGGCGACCTCGGCCTCGTCGGCGGGGGCGGAGGCGGCACGCCCGTCGGCACTAATCCGGTCATAGCGTACGGTGGCGATGAACTCGCCGCCGACGGTGGCCGCGAGTCCCACCCGGTCCACAAAGTCGTGGTGCGTGAAGCGGTGGACATCCTTGGCGGACAGGCGAGGGTACGGCGCGAAGAAGCGGTAGTACTTCGACTCGTCGGAGACCTGCTCGTAGAAGCTGACCAGGCGATCGGCGTCGTCGACGGTGATGGGCCTGACGCGCGCGGTACCCCCGTCGCGCAGCACGACGTCGGCTTCCCAGTGCGCGGGGTACTCGTGCCGGTCCGACGAGGTCTGCATGGGCCCCAGCGTACGGCTCGCGTCCGACAACGGCGCGAGGCAGTCTGTGGGTGAAAGCAGCGAGGGGAAGTCGGGCCGAGGCCGCGGTCCGACCGCCCGCTCCGGACGGTCCACGGGGCCGGTCCGGGCTCGCTTCACGTGTGGGAAACTGGTCTAGACAACCCTGAGACTCTGAAGGGCAGCATCACATGGCTGAGCGCCGCGTCAACGTCGGCTGGGCGGAGGGCCTTCACGCCCGCCCCGCCTCCATCTTCGTCCGGGCCACCACGGCCTCGGGTATCCCCGTGACGATCGCCAAGGCCGACGGCAACCCCGTCAACGCGGCCTCCATGCTCGCGGTCCTGGGCCTGGGCGCCCAGGGCGGCGAGGAGATCGTCCTCGCGTCCGACGCCGAGGGCGCGGACGCCGCCCTCGACCGGCTGGCGAAGCTGGTCGCGGAAGGTCTTGAGGAACTCCCCGAGACCGTCTGAGCAACCCGCAATTGATGGTGACGGTGCTTTCGCCGCAAAAGCGATGTACCGCAACCGCGAAGGGCTCGTCCGAATTACCGGGCGAGCCCTTCGCATTTCCACTTACGGGCAGCAGAAATAATCCCCCGCGAATTATCTCCTCTTTGTATACGGCGCCCGTGTTAATGCCGGAGACCCGACATGTTTACGGGAGGTTGCGAAGTCCTCACACGCTCCGTGCCGTTCGCCCCGCCGGGAAAGCGCAGCCGGTGCGCGGTGCTCGCGCGCTCGGTGTGCAGGGCTGTGATCGCCCGCGCACGCTCGCTGTCACCGCGGGCCACGGCGTCCACGATGGCCCCGTGCTCGGCCCAGGACTCCACAGGGTTGGCCGGTGCCTCCACCGCGTACATCCAGGCGATCTTGTGCCGCAGCTGGGTCAGCATCGAGGTCAGCGACTGGCTCCCGGAGGCCTGGGCCAGCGTCTCGTGGAACCAGCTGCCCAGGGAGCGCAGATCCTCGCTGTTGCCCCTCCTGGCGCGCTCCTGGCCCAGCCTGACGAGGCCGCGCAGCACCTTGAGGTGGGCCTCGGTGCGCCGCTGGGCGGCCCGCGAGGCGCCGAGCGGCTCCAGCAGCATCCGCATCTCCAGCAGGTCGGCGGCCTCCTGCTCGGTCGGTTCCGCGACGCACGCGCCCGCGTGCCGCCGGGTCACCACGAACCCCTCCGCCTCCAGCGTGCGCAGGGCCTCCCGCACGGGGACGCGCGAGACGCCGTACCGGCGCGCGAGGAGTTCCTCCGTGAGCCGGCCGCCGCGCTCGTAGACACCGGCGACGATGTCGTCCCGGATCGCCGTGCATACCGAGTGCGCCGGAATACGCATGTCCGACCTCCGCCTTAATCCCCGTGAAACGTCGACGATTGACGTGTGTTCCGTGACTCTATTGCAATCAGCGGGAATTTCCGATGGCGGACCGGAATCCATGGATATTTTTTGGACAGGAGGGCTCCGGAAACGCCGAAAGCCCCGGCCGGGCGGGCCAGGGCTTCGGGAAGTGCGGCGGTGCGTCGTCAGACGTTCACACCGTGCTTGCGGAGGTAGGCGACGGGGTCGACGTCCGAGCCGTACTCGGCGGTCGTACGGGCCTCGAAGTGGAGGTGCGGTCCGGTGACGTTGCCGGTCGCCCCGGAGAGGCCGATCTGCTGGCCCGGGGTGACGCGCTGGCCGACGGAGACGCCGATGGACGACAGGTGGCCGTACATGGTGTACATGCCGTCGGCCATCTTGATCACGACCTGGTTGCCGTACGAGCCGCCCCAGCCGGCCTCGACGACGGTGCCGGAGCCCACCGCGTGGACGCTGGTGCCGGTCGAGGCGTGGAAGTCGATGCCCGTGTGGGCGCCGGAGGACCACAGGGAGCCACCGGTCTTGTAGCCGGTGGACACATAGGAGTCGGCGACCGGCGCGACGAAGGTGTTGAGCCTCTTGCGCTCGGCCTCGCGGGCGGCGCGCGCCTCGGCCACACGGGCCGCCTGGGCCTGCGCGGCGGCCTTGGCGCGGGCGGTCTCCTCGGCCAGCGTCTCGGCGGCGGCCTGCTGCTGCGCGACGGCCTGGGCGTCGATCTTCTCGGCCACGGAGTCGCCGATGGCGACGACAGGCGTAAGGCCGGTCTGTTCGGGGGCGGGCTCGGCGGCGAACGCGGGGGCGCTTGCCAGGGTGCCGACGACTCCGGTGGTGGCGAGCGCGGCGACGCTCGCGGCGCGCACGGTGGTGCGGTGGGTCCGGCTCGGGCGACGGTGCTTCCCGGTGGCGCGGGTGAACGCCATGAAGTGGCTGGTCCTTTCCTTCCTTCTCGCCTACCGGGTTAGCTGACGGGTTCGGAGCAGGAAGGTCTCCTACGGACCCCCTCGCTACACGCGCGGGCGTCCGATTCACCCCAGGGACTCTTGATGTGGGTCCCCGGCTCCCCTGGCTCGCGCCGTACGGGGACTCGGCGATGACTGTCCGGTGCCGCGAGTGCGGCGCGGTGCCTGACGGACAGCCGGACCGACGCTAAGGGGGGCCACTTTCAATCCCCAAACGGATCACGGTTTTTGTTGCACACGCCACAGGGCAGACAGGCAACCTCTCCCCCAATTCGGACAATAGGGAGCCCTGGTGACGCTTCCATCACCAGGGCCTCCCCACGCGCGTGTGCCGCTATTGCGTCTACTCCGCCGGTACGACGGTCACTTCGCCGATGCCGAGAGCCTCCACGGGCTCCCTGATCTGCTCCGCGTCGCCGACGAGGATCGTCACCAGACGGTCCACCGGGAAGGCGTTCACGACCGCCGCGGTGGCCTCCACGGTGCCGGTCGCGGCGAGCTGCTGATACAGCGTCGCCTGGTAGTCGTCGGGCAGGTGCTGCTCGACCTGGTCGGCCAGCGTGCTCGCCACGGCCGCCGCGGTCTCGTACTTGAGCGGCGCCACCCCGACGAGGTTCTGTACAGCGATGTCGCGCTCGGCGTCGGTGAGGCCGCCCTCGGCGAGCTTGCGGAGCACCGTCCACAGGTCGTCCAGGGCGGGACCGGTGTTCGGGGTGTCCACGGAGCCGCTGATGGCGAGCATCGCGGCGCCGGTGCCGTCGGGTGCCGAACGCAGCACCTGGCCGAAGGCCCGCACACCGTAGGTGTAGCCCTTCTCCTCCCGCAGGACGCGGTCCAGGCGGGAGGTGAGGGTGCCGCCCAGGCAGTACGTGCCGAGCACCTGGGCCGGCCACACCCGGTCGTGCCGGTCGGCTCCGACACGGCCGATGAGCAGCTGCGTCTGGACGGCGCCGGGCCGGTGCACGATCACGACCCGCCCGGTGTCGTCGGCGGTCACCGGCGGCACGGGACGCGGCTGCGCGGTCGAGCCCGTCCACGAGCCCAGGGTGTCGGCGAGGAGCGCGTCCAGGTCGATGCCGGTGAGGTCGCCGACGACCACGACGGTGGCCGTCGAGGGGCGAACGTGCCGGTCGTAGAAGGCGCGTACGGCCCCGGAGTCGATCTTCTCGACGGTCTCCTCGGTGCCCTGGCGCGGGCGCGACATGCGCGAGGTCACCGGGAACAGCTCCTTGGAGAGCTCCTTGGCCGCGCGGCGGGACGGGTTGGCCGTCTCGTGCGGGATCTCGTCGAGGCGGTTGCGGACCAGCCGCTCGACCTCGCTGTCCGCGAAGGCGGGTGCCCTGAGGGCGTCCGACAGCAGGCCGAGGCCCTTGGCCAGGCGCGAGGCCGGGACCTCCAGGCTCAGGCGCAGTCCGGGGTGGTCGGCGTGCGCGTCGAGGGTGGCGCCGGAGCGCTCCAGCTCGGCGGCGAACTCCTCGGCGGAGTGCTTGTCGGTGCCCTCGGAGAAGGCGCGCGCGGTGATCGTGGCGACGCCGTCCAGGCCGGCCGGTTCTGCGTCCAGGGGCGCGTCCAGGAGCACCTCGACGGCGACGACCTGCTGGCCGGGGCGGTGGCAGCGCAGGACGGTCAGGCCGTTGCCGAGCGTCCCGCGCTCGGGTGCCGGGAAGGCCCACGGCCTGGCCTCGCCGGCCTGGGGCTGCGGGTGGAATTCCATCGTGGCGAGCTCGGTCACTTGGCCGCCTCCTCGTTCTCGTCGCCGGCCTCGGCCGCTGCTTCGTCGTTCTCGTCGTCCTCGTCCGCGATCGGCTCGTAGACGAGCACCGCGCGGTTGTCGGGGCGCAGGCGGGCCTTGGCGACCTCCTGGACCTCCTCCGCCGTCACGTCCAGGACGCGCTTTACTGCGGTCAGGGCGAGCTGCGGGTCACCGAACAGGACGGCGTAGCGGCACAGTTCGTCGGCGCGGCCCGCAACCGTGCCGAGCCGGTCCAGCCACTCGCGCTCCAACTGGGCCTGGGCGCGCTCCATTTCCTCGGCAGTGGGGCCCTCCGCGGCGAACCGGGCGAGCTCGTCGTCGATGGCGGCCTCGATGACGGGCACCTCGACGTCCCCGGACGTCTTGACGTCCAGCCACCCCAGGGAGGGTGCTCCGGCCAGCCGCAGCAGACCGAAGCCGGCGGCCACGGCCGTACGGTCGCGCCGTACGAGGCGGTTGTAGAGGAGCGAGGACTCGCCGCCGCCGAGGATGGTGAGGGCGAGGTCGGCCGCGTCGGACGCGCGCGTGCCGTCCTCCGGGAGCCGGTAGGCACACATCAGGGCGCGGGCCGGGACCTCCTCGACGACGACCTCGCGCAGCTCCCCGCCCATCGAGTCGGGCAGCGCGCCGTCACGAGGCGTCGGCTTGCCGTCGTGCGACGCGATGGACCCGAAGTACTTCTCGATCCAGGCGAGCGTCTGCTCGGGGTCGATGTCGCCGACCACGGACAGGACGGCGTTGTTGGGCGCGTAGTAGGTGCGGAAGAACGCGCGCGCGTCCTCCAGGGTGGCCGCGTCCAGGTCCGCCATCGAGCCGATGGGCGTGTGGTGGTAGGGGTGGCCCTCCGGGTAGGCGAGGGCGGTCAGCTTCTCGAACGCCGTCCCGTAGGGCACGTTGTCGTAGCGCTGGCGGCGTTCGTTCTTGACGACGTCCCGCTGGTTCTCCATCGACTCCTCGTCGAGGGCGGCGAGCAGGGAGCCCATGCGGTCGGCCTCCAGCCAGAGGGCGAGCTCCAACTGGTGGGTGGGCATGGTCTCGAAGTAGTTGGTGCGCTCGAAACTGGTGGTGCCGTTGAGCGAACCGCCCGCGCCCTGCACGAGTTCGAAGTGTCCGTTGCCCTTCACCTGTCCGGAGCCCTGGAACATCAGGTGCTCGAAGAGGTGAGCCAGGCCGGTACGCCCCTTGACCTCGTGGCGGGAACCGACGTCGTACCAGAGGCACACCGCCGCGACCGGGGTCAGGTGGTCCTCGGAGAGGACCACGCGCAGACCGTTGGCCAAGCGGTGTTCGGTCGCTGTCAGACCGCCGGACCCTGCCTCGGCGGTGGCCGTGTGACCCATGGGCATGTACGTCCCTTCGATCGCGGATTCTCTGGCTGGAACCGCAGAAATCCTGCTCGTCCCGCCACTGTATGCAAGCGTGCGGACCGTCGGCGAAGTTCCCGGCGGACGTACGCCGAGAGCGAGATCGCGTAGCCTGCGGGCTGTCGCACACGTGGACCCACGCGGCAGCCTTCGGTGACGGAGCCGAGCGGCCAACGCCGGGTCCTGGTCCGCGTTGTCAGTGCCGCGGTCCACAATGGTTCACGTCAAGACCCCGTTCACGCTTCAGCAAGAGTGAGCCGAAGGGGAGCGACCCCCAGGCGAGCGACCAGAAAAGAGGAGCCGGCAGCGATGGCCCGCCGCAGCACGAAGACCCCGCCGCCCGACGACTCGTTCGAGGAGCGGATCCTCGACATCGACGTCGTCGACGAGATGCAGGGCTCCTACCTTGAGTACGCGTACTCGGTCATCTACTCCCGGGCCCTGCCGGACGCCCGGGACGGCCTGAAGCCGGTCCACCGACGGATCGTCTACCAGATGGACGAGATGGGCCTGCGCCCCGACCGCGGCTTTGTGAAGTGCGCGCGTGTCGTCGGCGAGGTCATGGGCAAGCTGCACCCGCACGGCGACGCGTCGATCTACGACGCCCTGGTGCGTATGGCCCAGCCCTTCTCCATGCGCGTCCCCCTGGCCGACGGCCACGGCAACTTCGGCTCGCTGGGCAACGACGACCCGCCCGCCGCCATGCGGTACACCGAGTGCCGGCCGTCCGAGGCCGCGAACCTGATGACCGAGTCGATCGACGAGGACACGGTCGACTTCGCCCCGAACTACGACGGCCAGGAGCGGGAGCCGGTGGCCCTGCCCGCCGCCTTCCCGAACCTGCTGGTGAACGGCTCGTCGGGCATCGCCGTCGGCATGGCCACCAACATGCCGCCGCACAACCTGGGCGAAGTCATCGCGGCGGCCCGCCATCTGATCCGCTATCCGAACGCGGACCTCGACACCCTGATGCGGCACGTCCCCGGCCCCGACCTGCCCACGGGCGGCCGGATCGTCGGTCTGACCGGCATCCGGGACGCCTACGAGACGGGCCGCGGCACCTTCAAGATCCGTGCCACGGTGGCGGTGGACGATGTCACACCACGCCGCAAGGGTCTGGTCGTCACCGAACTGCCCTTCTCCGTGGGCCCGGAGAAGGTGATCGCCAAGATCAAGGACCTGGTCGGCGCGAAGAAGCTGCAGGGCATCGCCGACGTCAAGGACCTCACCGACCGCGCGCACGGCCTGCGCCTGGTCATCGAGATCAAGAACGGCTTCGTCCCGGAAGCGGTCCTGGAGCAGCTCTTCAAGCTGACGCCGATGGAGGAGTCCTTCGGCATCAACAACGTCGCCCTGGTGGACGGTCAGCCCCTCACGCTGGGCCTCAAGGAACTCCTGGAGGTCTATCTCGACCACCGCTTCGAGGTCGTACGGCGGCGCAGCGAGTTCCGCCGCACCAAGCGGCGCGACCGCCTCCACCTGGTGGAGGGCCTGCTCACCGCGCTCGTCGACATCGACGAGGTCATCCGGATCATCCGCTCCAGCGACAACTCCGCGCAGGCGAAGCAGAGTCTGATGGAGCGCTTCTCGCTGAGCGACATCCAGACGCAGTACATCCTGGACACGCCGCTGCGCCGGCTCACCCGGTTCGACCGGATCGAGCTGGAGTCGGAGATGGAGCGCCTCACCGCGGAGATCGCCGAGCTGACCCGGATCCTGGACTCGGACACCGAGCTGCGCAAGCTGGTCTCGACCGAACTGGCCGCGGTGGCGAAGAAGTTCGGCACCGACCGGCGTACGGTCCTGCTGGAGTCGGCGGGCGCCCCAGCCGCCACCGTGCCGCTCCAGGTCGCCGACGACCCGTGCCGGGTGCTGCTCTCCTCGACGGGCCTGCTGGCCCGTACGGCGAACGGCGAGCCCTTCCCGGAGGACGCCGAGGCCCGGCGCGTCAAGCACGACGTGATCGTCTCGGCGGTCCCGGCCACGGCACGCGGCGAGCTGGGCGCGGTCACCTCGGCCGGCCGGCTGCTGCGCATCAACGTCGTCGACCTCCCGCAGCTCCCGGAGACGGCGTCCGCGCCGAACCTCTCCGGCGGCGCGGCGGTCACGGAGTTCGTCTCCCTGGAGGACGGCGAGACGGTCGTCTGCCTGACCACCCTCGACGAGTCGTCCCCGGGTCTGGCCATCGGCACGGAACAGGGCGTCGTCAAGCGCGTGGTCCCCGACTACCCCACGAACAAGGAGGAGTTGGAGGTCATCACGCTCAAGGACGGCGACCGGATCGTCGGCGCGATCGAGCTGCGCACCGGCGAGGAGGACCTCGTGTTCATCACGGACGACGCCCAGCTCCTGCGCTACCAGGCCTCCCAGGTGCGTCCCCAGGGCCGACCGGCCGGCGGTATGGCGGGCATCAAGCTCACCGACGGCGCGAAGGTCATCTCCTTCGTGGCCGTCGACCCGGCGGTGGACGCGGTCGTCTTCACGGTCGCGGGTTCGCGCGGCACACTCGACGACTCCGTCCAGACGACGGCCAAGCTGACCCCGTTCGACCAGTACCCCCGCAAGGGCCGCGCCACCGGCGGCGTCCGCTGCCAGCGCTTCCTGAAGGGCGAGGACTGTCTGTCCCTGGCCTGGGCGGGCGCCGTACCGGCGAAGGCCGCACAGCGGGACGGCACCCCGGCCGAACTCCCGGAGATGGACCCGCGCCGCGACGGCTCGGGCGTGTCCCTGCCGAAGACCGTGTCGGTGGTGGCGGGCCCGGTGTAGCCCGCCCCCTCGGGCCTACGGTTCCGGATCCGGGTCCAACTCCGGCTCGGATTCCGGTTCCTGGTCCGGTTCTTGTACGTAACGCAGGACGCCCCACATACCGTGCTCGTCGGCGTGTGGGGCGTCGCCGTCTCCGCACGCCTCCAACTCCTTGCCGAGCGCGGCCAGGTCGAGACCGGTACCGATCAGCACGAGCTGCGTGAGCCGGGCGTCCCCGCTCGCCCAGGGCTCGGGATAGAACCGCAGGAAGCGTCCTACGGCGTGCACGGCGTACCGGTTGCGGGGATCGTGGGCGCCGAAGTCGACGTACCCCTTGATCCGGTAGAGCCCCTCGGGCCTGCTGTCCAGGAACCCCATCAGCCCGCGCGGGTCCATGGGCACGTCGGAGGCGAAGGAGAGGCTGTCGTAGGCGGTGTGCAGGTGGCCGGCATGTTCGTGCCCATCGCCGGTGTGCTCGTGCAGGTCGTCGAAGGTCAGCTGCCCGACGCGCTCCTCGCCGGGCCTGCAGTCGAAGAGGAACTCCGGGTCGATACGGCCGTAGGTGGCGGGCACCACGGCGGCCCGGTCGGTGAGGGAGCGGACGAGTCCGAGGACGCGCTCGGCGTCGGGCGCCCGGTCCAGCTTGTTGACGACGACCAGGTCGGCGAGGGCGAGATGCCGGTCGATCTCGGGATGCCTGGCGCGGGTGTCGTCGAACTCGGCGGCGTCGACGACCTCGACGAGTCCGCCGTAGACGATCCCCGGGTGTTCGCTGGCAAGCAGCATGCGGACGAGTTCCTGGGGTTCGGCGAGTCCGCTGGCCTCGATGACGATGACGTCGATACCGGTGGAGGGGTGGGCGAGCCGTTCCAGATAGACGTCGAGTTCACTGGCGTCGACGGCACAGCACAGGCATCCGTTGCCGAGCGAGACGGTCGAGTCGCCGAGGGCCCCGGCCACGGCCAGCGCGTCGATCTCGATCGCCCCGAAGTCGTTGACGATCGCGCCGATACGGCTGCCTCCGCTGCGGTGCAGGAGGTGGTTGAGCAGGGTCGTCTTGCCGGAGCCGAGGAATCCGGCGAGTACGACGACGGGGATCTGCGGGGGACTTGAGACCGGCGCCCCGCTCTCGCTCGGGCTCGGGTTCTGCTGGCTCAACGTGCGACCTCTTTCACGCCGACGCGTGCACCGGATCGCGGTCGGGTGCACGTACGGAGGTTGAATGCCGCCCCAGGATACGAGCCGGAGGAATCGCCGTGAAGTGAACGATTGTTAGCACCCCTCGCGGGGCACACGTTGGGGAAGGCGCCGGTTCGTGCGACCCTCGCTTCCCTCCGTGCGCCTCCTCTCCGCCTCCCTGCCGATCAGAGCCGCTCGGCACTCTGGGAGACGGCAAGCGCCGCCCATCGCTCGCCGGTCCCCGTCTCTGTCAACCCGCACCCGACGACCGGCGGACGGCCGCCTGATTCGGGGGTATTGACATGGCCACACGGAACGCTCGGCTTCGGAGGCTCAGGGCCGTCGCCTCGGTGGGCGCCGGTCTGGCGGCAGGCGCAGCCGTCGCCCTGGCCGCCCAGCGGCCCGCGCTCCACTCCTTGCGCACACGGATCGAGCGCCTGGAGGAGACCGCCCAGACACAGCGTCAGACGAACTTCGCCCACCAGCAGCGCCTGCACTGGGAGTTACTCAGCAAGGCCATGGACGATCCGGATCTGGCCGAGGTGCTGGACGCCTACAACGGGACCGTCCCACCGAGGAAGCAGCGCCAATTCCTCTTCGCCAACGCCCTGTACACCAATGCTCTCTGCTACTACCGCATGGGCAACATGACCCGGGAGGAGTTCTTCGGCTTCGCCCGGAGCATGCTCCAGAATCCCGTCTTCCGCGAGTACTGGCGTGCTACCCACCCCCACCGGGCAACACTGATCGACGCGTCCGAAGAGGCCAAGCTCGGACGCATGGTTGACGATCTCCTGGTCCAACTGGAGGAAACGGACATCGACGAATGGTGGGTGGTCGGAGAACCGCCGCCGGAGTAGCGCGACCCGGCGCCCGGGCGTGAACCGCCACCTCGCGCGCCACCCTTGAGGGCGCATCACGCGGTTGGGCGATAACAAACCCGTAAACCGGTGCGTTTGCCCAGGTGCCAACAAGGTTGACTACTGCGCATCCTGCGGAACGGGTCGATCCCCGCCGAACCGCACTCCACGCCGCTCGGGTGCCGAGGCCGCGGCCCTACCGGGCCGTATCGCACCGCGCGGCACCGGCGCGCACCAGCCTCTAGACCAAAGGGAATACCAGAACAGTGAGCCAGATCATCCGTCGGATTGGTACCCCGCCGAGCGCGAGGGGAAGCGCAACAGGTGCCAATTGCCCCGATATCTTCGAGCTGTCCGACGGAAGGTTCGCGGTCATCGGCACGGACGTCACCGCCGAGTTCGACGCCCAGCTCCCCGCCGACGCCTCCAGAGCCGAATACGAACGCATTGTCGTGGTCACTCGCGAGACCCTTATTCATGCCAAGGGCGACATTCCAGACGCATAGCCGGCGGGGACGATTCACCCCGCGCACCCCAGCATTCAGTCAGCCTGTGTTCATTGACCTCAAGGTCACAGTCTGAAAGGCCCCGCAATGGTGGCAATCGTACGGCGGATCGGCGACTCACCCGGAGTGCGCGGCAGCGCATCCGGTCAGACCTGTCCCGATATTTTCGAACTCAGTGACGGCAACTACGCGGTCATCGGAACGGAAGCCACGGCAGAACTGGACGCCGAACTCCCCGCCGACGCCTCCAGAGCCGACTACGAACGCATCGTGATCATCAGCCGGGAGACACTCATCCGCGCCCGTAAGGACATTCCTCGCGACTGACGTCGTGGACCGTCGCCCGGCGCGTACCGGCACAGGGGCGGGTTCGGCACCGATCGTGGCGCCGGACCCGCCCCTGTGTGTCACCCCGGCACCGGGACCGGCGCCTCCACCCCCACATACCGTGCGACCGGCCGGATGATCTTCGAGTCCTCCGCCTGTTCCACGACGTTCGCGCTCCAGCCCACCACCCGCGCCGCCGCGAACGTGGGGGTGAACATCTCCCGGGGCAGCCCGCAGAGTTCCATCACCAGCCCCGCGTAGAACTCGACGTTCGTGTGGAGTTCGCGGCCCGGCTTGAGTTCGGCGAGGATCGCCTCCACCTGGCGTT
This sequence comes from Streptomyces sp. W16, assembly GCF_033194735.1. NCBI lineage: Bacteria > Bacillati > Actinomycetota > Actinomycetes > Kitasatosporales > Streptomycetaceae > Streptomyces > Streptomyces sp. W16. The sequence continues at coordinate 1,901 of NZ_JAWOAI010000092.1, read as the reverse complement.
CGACCTCGACGGCGAACTCGACCCGGGGTCCGCCGAACTGCTGGGCGACCTCACGCAGCATCCGGGAGCGCGGGTCCTCGGTGCGGTAGATCGCGTGACCGAAGCCCATGATGCGGTCGCCGGCGAGGACGCGTTCACGGATCCAGGGGTCGATACGGTCCGGGGTGCCGATCGCGTCCAGGGTGTCCAGGGCACGACTGGGCGCACCGCCGTGCAACGGGCCCGAGAGCGCCCCCACGGCCCCGACCAGGCAGGCCGCCACATCCGCCCCCGTCGACGCGATGACCCGCGCGGTGAAGGTTGACGCATTGAATCCGTGGTCAATGGTTGAGATCAAGTATTGCTCGATCGCCCTGGCCTGCTGCTTGTCCGGCTCCGAACCCGTCAGCATGTAGAGGTAGTTGGCCGCGTACGACAGATCCTCGCGGGGCTCCACGGGGTCGAGTCCCCGGCCCCGCCGGTACAGTGCGGTCAGCAGCGTCGGTACGGCGGCGGAGGCCACGAGGGTGTCCGCGCGCCGCGCGTCGGCGTCGATGTCGTACACCGGTCGGAAGCCCTTCGCCGCGCCGAGCAGCGACAGTGCCGTACGCATGCCGGACAGCGGTCCGGACGTCCCGCTCGCCGCCGCCACGGCGGGCAGTGCGGCCCGCACCTCGTCGGGCAGCCGGCGCAGTGCCGCGGTCTCGGCGGCGAAGGCGGCGCCCTGTTGGGCGTCCGGCAGTTCGCCGTGGGCCAGGAGATACCAGACGTCCTCGAAGCCGCGGGTCTGCGCGAGCTCTACGGCGGAGTACTGGCGGTAGTGGTAGAAGCCCTCGGTCCCCCGGACGTCACCGATTCGGGTGTCGGTGACGACGACGCCCGCGAGTCCCCGCGGAACCTCGATACGAGTGGCTGCGGCCCTGTTGATGGACATGTTTCCTCCCTGGACTTGATTCAAATGTCCATGGTTGACTCAATCTCTGTCAATATTGATTGAATCAATGTAATCAGGAGTGGATACGGTGACCTCCATGCGCGATCAAGAAACCGCTCCCGGTCACCCCGAGCGACGGCTGAGCACCAAGGAGACCGCCGAGCTGCTCGGCGTGAAGCCCGAGACCGTGTACGCATACGTGAGTCGCGGGCAGCTGGGCAGCAGGCGCGAGCCCGGTGGCCGGGGCAGCACCTTCGACGCCAAGGAGGTGGAGGCGCTCGCCCGGCGCAACAGGCGGGAGGGCAGCGGGAGTTCGGGTTCCGGGGGCGAGTTGTCCGTGCGGACCCGCATCACGCTCATCGAGAAGGACCGGTACTTCTTCAGGGGTGTCGACGCGACCGAGCTGGCCGCGCGCCACTCCTACGAGGAGATCGCCGAGTGGCTGTGGACCGGGGAGTTGCGTCCCGGGATCACGTTCACCGCGTCCAGGGCAAGCGTCGCCGTCGCCCGCCGCGCCGTGGACGCACTGCCCGAACACACCGGCCCCACCGACCGGTTGCGGGTCGCGGCCATCGCGGCGGCAACGGCGGACCCGCTGCGTTTCGACCTGTCCGAGGACGCCGTGCTCGGCACGGCACGCACTCTCATCCCCACTCTCGTCGCCGCCCTGCCACCGGTGCGGCGCGCCCATCGCGACGAAGGTCCGCTCGCCCACCGCCTGTGGGCACGGCTGAGCGGACAACCTGCTGACGAGGCGTCACTGAACGCCCTGGACACGGCACTCGGCCTGCTCGTCGACCACGACCTGGCCGCGTCCACCCTCGCGGTGCGGGTCGCCGCCTCGGCCCGCGCGCACGCCTACGCGGCCGTCTCCTCCGGCCTGGGCGTCCTGGAAGGCCCTCTGCACGGCGCGGCCAGCGGCCTGGCGCACCGGATGCTGCTCGACGTGCTCGACCAGGGCAGCGCCGCCCCGGTGGTCGCCGACGAA
>NZ_JAWOAI010000091.1:0-24509 GCF_033194735.1 Streptomyces sp. W16 | reverse complement strand
ACCGGCCGCCGCCGACGAGCCGTTCGCCCGCCGCGAGGGCGTAGCCGTTGGACCGGGCGAACAGCGCGGCCGGGTCCAGCGGCGCGGTGGCCGGACCGGGCCGGTCCAGGTACGAGCGAAGTCCGCGCAGTTCAGGGCTGTCCAGACCGGCGCCGTCGGCCGCGTCGTCGATCAGCCGCAGCACGCTCTCCAACCGGCGTGCCGTGTCCGCCGAGGAGTGCGGTGCCGCGCGCCACCATTGGATCAGCGGGTCGAGGGCGGCCCGGTGGTCGTCGATCAGCTCGGCCGCGCAGTCGTCGGGCTGGTCACCGTGGTCACCGAAGGCGCCACCACTCCCGTCGAACAACTGCTGGCACTGATGGGTCAGCGCCGCCAACTCCAGCCCGAGGAGGTCCGGTTGGAGCGCCGGTATGCCGTCGAGGTGCGAGGCCGGCCACCAGCGGGCCGCCCAGTGTCCGAAACCGAGCCGGGCGGCGTCGGCCGCGAGCACGGTCGGGTCCGCAGGCACTTGTGTTCCGGCCGGGTCGCCCGTCGCGCAGGCGTGGACGGCGGCGGCGACGCGCTCGCCGTAGACCGCCCACAGCCACTGCTGCGCCCGCCCCGCGTCGTGGATCTCGGTCGTCGGCGGTCCCGGGTCCCCGAGGACGGACCAGGTCAGCACAGCTCCGGCGACATCGAGCACCGCCAGGGTGAAGTCCGCAGTGGTGACGGGACGGGCACCGACGGGGGCAACCCGGATCGTGCCGTTGCCGTCGTCGCGCGTGACGCGGACATCCATGGGAGGCAGCGCCATCACGCACTCCTCGACTCGGCCGCTTCGGGTACGGCGGTCGGGTCCACCGGCGGAGCCGACAGCGCGCGCAGCGCCGACCGGACCCTGGCCCGGTGGTCCATCATCACCGAGCGGGCGACCCCGTCGAGTACCGCCCAGGCCGCCGCGGCGTCCGCCAGCGGAGCGTCGCGGACATCCCGTCCGTGCAGTCGCACCCACAACCGCCGCATGTAGGCGGCCCATGGCGTACGAAGGTCCTGGGCGAGGGCGTCCAGCACGCCACCGTCCGGATCGGGGCGGGGCGAGACGGTCATCCGGCGGGCGCGGAGGACCGAAGCCTCCCGTCGCCAACGGCCGTTGACCGCCCGGTGCGCCGAGGTCCGCCCCGGCGCGGATTCCCCGGTGCCCAGCGGGTCGAGGCCGACCGCGAGCCGGCCGCCGAGTACGACGGCGACGCGCAGGCTCTCGTCGTACAGACCGAGCGGAGCGCAACTACGGCCGACCTCGCGCCGGACGAGTTCCGGGACCGTCGGCAGTTCCTCGCGCCGGGCCGAGGACTGGAGTACGACGAAGAGCCGCTCGAAGAGCGTGCGGTCCAGCGGGGCAGGCAGGGTGGCCGTCGAGGCACCCCGGCCGACCTGCGGACGCGGTGGCAACTGCCGTTCCGTCAGCCCCAGATGGGCCGGCAGATCGGCACGGCCCCAGATCCCGCCCGTGCCAGTGTCCGCGTCCGTGCTCGGGTCCCCCCACAGGGCGCGGCCGAGCAGGTCGCCGTCTCCCGCCTCGACCATGGCCCCGTACTCCGGTGAGTCCCGCGGCCCGTCCGGCCCGCCGCAGGCTTCGAGCACCTCGGCCGCCCGCGCGACCGCCGCGTCCGTAGCGGTTGAAGCGGCGGCCGGAGCAGGCCGACGGCTCTCCCACACGAGAGCCAACTCCCTGTCGACACGGGCGTGTTGGGTGTCGTCGGCCAGATGGCGCTTGAGCGCGTCCACCGTACGGCCGCCGTCCGCGTCCGCCACATCCTCGACGACGGCCCTGGCCAACGCACCCGCACCCGCGCCCCCGTCCGCACCGGCGGCGGGCGCTCCGTGCTCGGCGGCGAGTTCGAAGCACCGCTGGAAATAGAGGTCCTGGGGGTTGCCCGCCACCACGCCCAGCGCCCGGCGGGTCCGCTTGAGGAGGGTGAACCACTGTGCCGTCGCGATCAGCCGCGCACCGGACTCCCGTATCAGCGTGTCGAGTTGGGCGGCCCGCTCCGGTGTGAGGAAGTCGGCGGCGAGTTCGGGGTGCAGGGCGGGCCGGACGACCAACGGCAGCAGGATCAGCTTGACGGTCCGGGTCAGGGGGGCGCCACCGGGGCCGCTCAGCGGTTCGAGACCCGGCCCGAGAGCACGCCAGGAGCCGTCGATGACCATGGCGCGCGGTCGGCGCGCGTAGGTCGGCTGGCTCGGAAGCGGCATGTCAGGAGCGTACGTCGTCCGAGATCGGGCGGTCGAACCTGGGATCGGTAGGCGAACGGAGACACCTAGCGTTCACAGGGACAGCGGGAACGACGGGACACCAACCCGATCAGAAGGAGGAGCCGTCATGGGACTCTTCGGACGTCGCAAGAGCCGCGAGGAGCGGGCCGCGGAGATCGCGGCACAGGTGGCCGGCGGCAAGGGCTTCTACGGCCGTACCACCCGCGCCTTTCTCGGCAGGGAGGACTACGCCAGAGTCCAGGAGTCGATGGGCGCGTACAACTCCGGCCTCGGCGTACAGCAGTTGCTCGCGGCGGGAGCGCCGACCACGTCCGCCGTCGTCGTGTCGATCGGCGACACCGGCCAGCTGATCAACCACGATCCGGTCGTCGACCTCGTCGTGCAGCCGTCAGGCGGCGGCGACCGGATCACCCTGCGGACCATCGTCTCCAAGCTGCGGATCCCGCGCACCGGCGACGAGGTGCTGCTGGTCGCCGACCCCGCCCGGCCGGGTGCCTACCTCTACGCCGGGGACGGTGCGACCCCGTGACGCCGACACTGCCGTACGAAGTGCCGGTGACCGAGTCCGCGCTGCTCTCCTTCGACGGCCGGGTGCTGGAGGTGTTCGGCTACGTAGACGCCGCCCGCTACCACATCTGGGAGGAGCCCCGGATCGAGTTCCGCACCGGCCGGATCCGCCGGCTGACGATCGTCACCAGGCACGGCAGGAAACACTCCGTCCTCTACGACGAGTCCTGCCTCCCCGGCCTGAGCGTCCTGGCGGACCTGCTGGAGCGGAGCCGGCCCCAGGCCCCGGAGCGCTGACATGGCCGACGACGGGGCCGGTCCCGATCCGGAGCGGATGACGCTGGTCGACCGGGTCAGCCGGTGGGACGCCGCGATCCTCTACTTCAGCGCCGCGACGCTGTGTCTGTGCGGCCCGGTCATGTTGGCCTGCACGGTCTTCGGTGGGGCCGAACTCCTGCTCATGGGCGTGGTGTTCACGGTGATCTTCCTGCCCGTGGGCCTCGTGCTCTGGTTCCACACGAACCTCGAAAGAGAGCACAACCGACGGCTCGATGCCGTAGGGGTCCCGGCGACCGCGGAGATCCTCGGCCTGGCCGACTTCGACTGGAACGGAGAGGAGTCAGGCGTGCTGGTCGAACTGCGGATCAGCGGGCCTGCGCTGCGGACGTTCGAGACGACCTGGAAGCGCACGCACCACCCTGCCCTGCGCGTGGGCCTTCGGTGCAAGGCGGTGGTCGACCCGGTCGGCGGACGGTTCCGGGTCGAGTTCTGAGCCATGAGAGGAACGGAGGAAGGTCTATGCGTAGCCGCATCGGTGTGTTCGTGGGCAATCTGTTGTTCGCTGCCGTCTGCTGTGGTGCGGGCCCGTTCTTCCTTGCCGTCGGGTACTCCGCCTGGGACGAGGACCCCGGCTGGGGCTGGCCGGCGGCCCTAGCGGCGTTCGGGGCGGCCGTCTCGGTCATGATCCCCGTCTCCGCGATCATCGCGACGCGGCAGGAGTTTCCCCGGATCACGCGCAGGGACCGTCTGAAGGGCGGGGGCTTCCCGTACCGGGACGACACCTTCGTGCTGTGGGCGCCCAGCTCCCAACAGGGCTCGGCACAGGCGCGGTTGATGCGGGCGGACGTACTGGAGGCGGCACTGGTCCGGTACAACCCGGACGGCGAGTCGACCTTCACCACCCACGTGGGCAACTACACCCCCGACGAGTTCACACCGCTGATCGGACTGAGACTGCGGGTGCACGACTCCGAGGAGACCGACCCGGCCCATGGGACCGACGGGACCGCGTACTTCGAGGTCACGGGCGAATGGCGGGTGCCGTCCGTGTGTCTGTCGGCGATCACGGCGGGTCGTCTGGTCGTCCTCGTCGAGCCGACCGCACCGGGGGCGCGGCGGGCGGTCAGGCCCGAATGGCCGCGCAGCGCCCTGCTCGCGGGCACGAGAACCTCCCGGCTGATCGATCTCGAAGGCCGCTCGGCCGAGTTGACCCGGCGATCGGGCCGCCAGCTCCAGCAGATGCGGATCTCACGAGAGGCCGGAAGCGTCGCCATGACCGGCGACACGATCGACCTGCGGCAGCTGGACCCGTACACGGCGGCACGCTACGCCGCCCTGGCCGACCGGGACCGTGCCTGCCCCGAGGAGCAGGCGCCGGTGAGCGAGCCGGGCGAGGAGACGCGTCGACTGGCGGACCAACTCCCGGGTGAGACGGGTGAGTTCGGATGGGTCGGCCGTCGTTGGTCGCGGCGCGGTGGGGTACTGGTGCGCGCCCGCTTCCTGGAGATGCGCGGCAGGACCACCTTCCAGGACCACGGCCCGGTCCTCGACACGGTCCTGCGTATCCAACCGGCGGACGGCACACCCCCGTTCGACGCCGCCCGGCGGCTGACGGTGCCGATGAACTATCTGACGGTCCTCCACCGGACCAAGGAGGTCGTCCTCGTCGTCAGCCCGAACGGCCGCTCGTACGTGGTCGACTGGGCCCGCACCAACCTCCTCGCGGGTGTCACCGCGGCCGGGGTCATCGCCCCGGACGGCACTGAACTCCCCGTGGCGGGGCGCCCCGAGCTCATCTGGGCCCTGATGAACCTGCTGGCGTCCCAGGGCCTTTCGGTCACGACGCCTGTCCTGGACCTCCGCAAGCGCCGGCTGAGCAGGGTGGCGGACATGGTGACGCGGGTGGTGCTGGACCATGCCGACCCCCGCACCTGTGCATGATGTGCGCTGTGGTGTGGATGGTGTGAACGGTGACAGCGGACAGCGACCGACCAGAACGGGACGGCCGTCAGCCGAGCTCTCGGGAGCCGACGATGCGGAACGTGGGATGGTCGGCGGGATCGGGCAGCTGACGGAATGTCTCGGCGACGGTGGGGAAGCGGCCGAACCGTTCCAGATAGACGCGGATCAACGGCGCACGCTCGTCCACCGGGACCTCGACCGCCTCGAACTCCTCGCCACGGCCCCTGCGTTGGAGCCGGCCGCGCTGCGCGGCACGCAGGTTGCGGGACCACTCGGTGTTGCCGCGGGGCGCGATCAGATAGCGCTCCCCGTCGTGATCGAGGACGGCCACCGGCACACTCCGCCAGCGGCCCGAGCTACGGCCCCGGACACTCAGCGTGCTCAGCACCGACCGGGCGAAGAGCTTGGCCATCCGGTTGCCGATGACCCGTGCTCCCCACGGCGGGGGCAGGTAGGGGGCGCTCATCGGGACCTCCTCGAAGACGTTGGTGAGATAGTGTTCTAGGGTGACCCTAAATATAGGGTCACCCTAGACTCCTTGTCTTCCCGAATTGTCTTTGCGAATTGTCTTCCCGAAACCGGACGGAGGTGACCGTGGGACTGCGCGAGCTGAAGAAGGAGCAGACGCGGACGCTGATCGCGGACATCGCCTGGCGGCTGTTCGCCGACCGGGGGTTCGACGCCGTGCGGGTCGCCGAGATCGCCCGCGAGGCACACGTCTCCGAGGCCACCGTCTTCAACTACTTCCCACGGAAAGAGGACCTCCTCTACTCGCGGCTCGACGACTTCGGCGAACGGCTCCTCGCGGCGGTCGACTCCCGGCCATCGGGAGCGTCGGTCCTGGACGCGGTGCGGACGTTCCTGACCGGATCGACAGGGCTCCTCGCCCAGGTCGCGGCCGGTGACGATGAGGCCCTCGTACGGCTGCGGACCGTGCACCGCATGATCGCCGGCAGCCCCGCGCTACGAGCCCGCGAACAGCAGACGATCACCGATGCCACCACGGCACTGGCCGCCCGCCTCGCAGCGGAGCCGGGCGACGCGGCCGAGACCGACGACGTCACCGCGTACGTGGCCGCCAACGCCCTGATGGGCGTCCACCGGGCGCTCATCGACCTCGTACGCCGACGCGTCCTGGCCGACGAGGCCCCCGACCGGCTCGCCGCCGACGTCCGCGCACAGGGCACGCGGGCCTTCGCTCTGCTCGGGGAGGGGCTCGCCGGCTACGGCGTACGGTCCCGGCCGAACACCCGGCCGGGGAAAGGGAGTTGACGCCACCGGCCGAGTGATGTCCTGCCGCACGGTTACGGGCAGGACTCCCCGAACTTCACCGCGGAGAACTCCACCGGCTGCCCGTTCAGCTTCGTCCCGGCCGACGGTTTCTGCGCGCACACCTGCCAGTTCGACTCCAGCAGGACGTAACGCCCCTTGCCGGACACGTCCTTGACCGTGATCGACGTCCCGGACGCCAGTGCGTCGCGGGCGGTGTTCACCGACTTTCCCTTGAAGTCCGGCATCGTCGAGCCGGCCGATGCGGGTGCGGACTGGTCCTTCGACGGGCACGTCTCGGCGAGCTTCACCGCGCCGAAGTCGAGCCGGGTCCTGGTGGCGGCACGGGTGCCGGCCTTCACGTTCTGCGAGCAGACCTTCCAGTCCCGGTCGAGGATCTGGTGGCGGTTGCGGCCGAGCGCGTCATGGGACGTGAGGCTGTAGAAGCCCTGCTTCTGGGCGGCGTCCTGGGCGGACTGGAGACCCATGCCCACGAATGCGGGAACGGTCTTGGTCCCGCCACCGGTCTTGGCGTTGCCGCTCGCGCCGGCGGTTGTGCCCCCTTGCCCGGTGTCGGGGTCGCAGGCGGTTCCGAAGCCGCCGATGACGAGAACGCCTGCGATGGCTCCGACGACGAGTTTCCCGTCACGCCGTCTCCTAGGCGACGGCCCGGCGGCGTCTGACGGCCGACTCGGCGACGGGAATACGGAGTTGGACACGGTACGCCCCCTGGTGTGTTGATTTAGGGACACTGTGTCAGACCTGGAGGTGGCGGCAACGGCAGAGTGGCCGGAAGGACCGTAAGGGGTGAGGGCGCCGCCCTCGCCGATGAACGGACCAGGATTACTTGAGGTGTTGCCCCAGGAAGTCGACGACGTGCCCCATCGTCTCCTGCGTGGACCAGGGCAGGGCGGCCGAGGTGTCGCCGGTGAAGGACAGGTCGCCGTGGCCGGCGCCGGTGAGGACGTAGCGGGTGCTCTCGATCCCCTTGGCGCGCAACGCCGTGTGCAGGTCCAGGGTTTCGCTGGGGGAGACCAGGTTGTCGGCGCTGCCGTGGAACAGGACGAAGGGTGCCGTCCTGGAGCTGATGTGTGTCGCCGGGTCGGCTGCCGCGACCTCGCTGGTGCGGTCCGCGACCGACTTCTTGGTGCCGGGGCCGTAGACCCACTGCGCGGCACTGTTGCCCGACGCGTAGTTGGCCTTCTGCGCCGCCGTGTCGTAGTCGGCCGCGAGCTTTGACAGGTCGGCAGGGCCGAACTCGTCGACGACGCCCTGGACTTCACTGCTCTGGTCCAGGTTTCCGCCGACGTCGAAGGACTTCTCCCCGTTGGTCGCACCGGTCATCGCGGCCAGGTAGCCGCCGGCGGACTGGCCCCACACAGCGACGTGGTCGGTGTCGATGGAGTACTTGTCCGCGTTGGCGCGGAGGTAGCGGATCGCGGACTTCACATCGGCGACGGCATCCTTGTACGTGGCGCCGTCCTTGGTGGTGCGGTACTGGAGGCTGGCCACTACATAGCCCTGATCGGCGACATAGGTGCGCTGACTCAGGTTGGCGGTGCGGTCCGCCATGGTGAACCCGCCTCCGGTCAGATAGATGACCAGGGGCTTCTTGCCCGAGGTGGACGTGGGCACCTGGATGTCCAGCTTCAGGTCGCTCTTCTTGCCGTCGGTGGTCGGCGAGGAGTACGTGATGTCGTGCGTGGTGGTGATCCCGGAGGTGGCGCACTGGATCTGCGCGCCCTTGGGGTCGATCACGGTGCTGGTGCTGGTGTCCGACTTCTTGATGGTCTTGGCCACCGGGATGCCGCCCGCGTTGCCCGACGGCATCGCGGTGGGCGTTCCGGCACTTGCGGCGGCCGTACCTGTGGGGCAGGCGGCCGTCTTGGCACGCGCACTGGTGCTGGACGTACCGCTGGACGCGCTGTTGCCGCCGGAGGAGCAGGCGACCAGCGCCAGCCCCGCCGCGACGGTGACCGTGACACCGACGCTGACCCTCCGCCGACCTGCCCACGTCTTCTCTTCGCGCATGTCTTCATCTCCCACGACATCGGACGGTAAACGGAGATTCAATCTCCGTTTCTTCCTGCCACCGTAACATCAAACGGAGATTCAATCTCCGTTTCGGTCTGTTGTGTCGCGTCCCGGAACCGAACCTGATCAAGGGGTGCGCAGCTCGCGGCAGTACGATGCGCTGGACGACCGAACTCACCCGGAAGGCGGGACGACTGGCATGGCGGAGCCCGCTGAACCCGGCAGGGCGCCGCTGCGGCGCGACGCCGAGCTGAACCGCCGCCGACTGATGGCCGCCGCCCGCGAGGTGTTCCGTGACCGGGGCCTGGCCGCGACCCTCGACGACGTCGCCCGCCACGCGGGGCTCGGTGTGGGGACGGCCTACCGGCACTTCGCCAACAAGGAAGAGCTGGTCGACGCGGTCTTCGAGGACATGATCGACCGGGTCGAGGCGTGCGCGCGGGAGGCCGCCGCCGATCCCGATCCATGGCGCGGGCTGGCGGCCAGCCTGGAGAAGGTCTGCGAACTCCAGGCGCACGACCGCGGGCTGCGCGAGGTCATGCTCGGCACCGGCAAGGCCGCCCAGCGGCACGCCCTCATCGACCGGCGGATCAAGCCCCTGGTCGATCCGCTGATCGACCGCGCCAAGGAGCAGGGGGCGCTGCGGGCCGACGTGGAGCCCCTGGACTTCCCGATGATCCAGCTGATGGTGGGGGCGATCACCGACCAGACCGGAGAGCCGGACCTGTGGCGCCGCTATCTGCGAATGCTGCTGGACGGTATGCGGTCAAGGCCGGACGGGGCTGATCCGCTGCCGCCCGGCCCGACGTCCCACCCGCTCTGACCTCGCCGGGGACTGGGCGAGGGGTTCGCAGGGGAGGGCCCGCGCCGTCGTGGGTGAGCCGGGCCGTCGCGGGTGGCTGGTCCCGGGACGCTAGGTCGAGAGCGCGAACCTGCCCGTGACCCGTAGCGCCTCGCCCATGACGAGCGACGCCTTCGACGAGGCGACCGTCTCCTCCGTCGCCGGATTGCGGTCGTCATGTGTCCACCCCTCATCAAGGGTGTCGCATATTGAGTGTACTGAATTAGGGAGAGCGGGCCAGGAGTGCGCAGGTTTTATTGACTCGACCGGTCGGTACAGCTAATTTCGCAGATATCTGGGGGTCGGCCTTCTGGCTACGGACGACGGAGTTCGAAGAGAGGTACCGCCTGTGTTCAAGGAATTTGTCGTGTCCGGCGATTCGCACATCATCGAGCCGGTCGATCTGTTCAAGACCCGCCTGCCCAAGCAGCTCCGCGAACGTGCCCTGTGGGAAGAGGAGTTCACCCTCGACGAGCCGATCGTGCCGGGCGGGCACACGGAGTTCAAGAAGCTCCACACCATCGGGTTCGACGGCTGGACCATCTCCAAGTACCGCCAGACCGGCGGGGAGACCCCGGACGGCGACCCCGACCACATCATCCGGGACATGAACTTCGACGGCGTGGACGCCTCGGTGATGTTCCCCAACCTCTCGCTGTTCGTCCTGTTCACCGACGACCACGAGCTGTCGATGGCTCACGCGCGCGTGTGGAACGACTACCTCGTCGAGACATACCTCCCTTACAAGGACCGGCTGCGCCCCACGGCCGCGATCCCGATCACGGACGTCCCCGCTGCCGTGGCGGAGATCGAGCGGTGCGCGGGCCTCGGCCTCGGCGCGATCCTCCTCCCGGAGATCCCGCCACTGCCGTACTACGCGCGGGAGTACGACCCGATCTGGGCCGCGGCCCAGGCACACGGCATGCCGGTCTTCATCCACGTGGCCACCGGCGGGGTGAAGGTCAAGGAGGGGATCTCCGGGACGGCGCGGACCGTGCGCGGCCTGATGACGGCCATGAACATGGGCAAGGGCAACCTGACCGACGACATGGTGGCCGGCCGGACCATGGGCTTCGCGGCCGGCGCCGGCGTGGCCGGTCCGCAGGGCATCATTGCCAGCCTCGTCGGCGGCGGAGTCTGTGAGCGCTTCCCCGACCTGCACTTCAACCTGATCGAGTACACGGCCGGGTGGCTGGTTTCCTTCATGGGCTACATGGACAAGGCCTGGAAGACGGGCACCGGCCAGGACCCCGACTGGTGGCTCGGCTTCTGGGACGACACCCGTCCGGCGAACGAACAGCCCTCCATGGGAAGGCTGTTCGCGGTCAACGACAAGTGGCCCTACCCGCTCAAGCCCACCGAGTACGTCCGGCGCCAGATCCACGTGCAGTTCGCCGACGACCCCACGGCCGTCAAGGCGCGCCACATCACCGGCCTGTCCACGGTCATGTGGGGCAACGACTACCCGCACGCGGAGGGCACCTTCCGCAGCAGCGCCGAGTGCATCGCCGAGAACTTCGAGGGCGTGAACGACGAGGACCGCGCGGCCATCCTGGGCGGCACCCTCGCCGACGTCGTGCACTTCGACAAGAGCAGGAAACTCGCCCCGGTAACCGAGAGCGCCTGATCCGCGGAACGGCGTTTCAGGGCACTGAAACGCGAGGGCGGCGGCGGGCGGTCCGAGGGTGCCGCCCGCCGCTTTGCTCACGGCGTGGGCAACTCGTCGATCAGGGCGAGGGAGGCACGGGCGTAGGCCGCCCGGCGCCGTTGGCTCGCCACGAAGCTGGGCAACGGGTCGTACGTCTTCACCGTGAGGTAGAAGGCGATCATGCGGCGGGCGTCGGCGTTGGCGCGTTCGGGGGCGGAGTTGTCCACGGTCGTGATGACCCGGCCGTGTTCCAGGGCTGGTTCGGTGCGTCCGGCGGTGGCGGCTATACGGGTGTTGAACGCGGCGATCAGTACGGGGATGTCGAGGCGGTCGAGCAGGGGGCGCGGAGGGTCTCCGCGATCCGGTCCACCAGGCGGGCGAAGGCGTAGGCGATGGCGGGCCCGGCCAGGGCATGCTGAATCGCGTCAGAGCCAGTCCTTCGTGGAGCCTCATAAAAAGGACACTGTTTTATGCAGCGCAGGGAGAGTGCCAGCGCAGTGTCCACCGCCCCCGGTTCACCGCGGCGCGGTCCATCTTCGTCTTCTCGACGGGGTTTCCGATCTGCGTGCACCACAGCTCGGTGCGCAGGGCCTCGCCGAACGGGATCCGGCGGGCCGGCGCGATGGGTTCGAGGGTCTGGGGTGAGTCCGTGGCCGAAGAGTCTGCGGCGACCGCCCTGCTGATCAAACAGGGTCGTAAATCAAGGCAGTTGAACGCCATGCATCAGCGGATGCTGCCCGCGCTGCCGGTGTTGCTGGACGAGACGGCCGAACTGCTGGGAACAGCCTGAAGTTGATGGATGCCCAGATCGAGGGCCGCTTCGAGATGCGTGACTGAGCCGGTGGACATCATGATCAGGACGCCGCCCTGGATACCGGCGAGCAGGGCCGCCGCGGCGCGGTCGGCGTCGAGGCCTGCGGGGATCTCGCGCTGGTCCTGCATGGACCGGATGCCGACGGCGAGCTTGGACTGCCATGAGGCGACGAGCTGCCTGGTGACGGCCTGCGCGCCGGGCGTGGCGGGGGTCAGCTGGGACATGAGCGCGTTGAGCGGGCACTGCTGCCCCTGCCGGCGGTAGCGGTCGACGACCGTGTCCCGCCAGTCGTGCCAGGCCTGCCACGAGGTGAGCGCGCTGAGGTGGGGCTGCTGGTCGGACAGGACGCGGTCCGCCTCATGCTGGGCCACGGCGAGCAGGAGCTCCTCCTTGCCGCCGGGGAAGTAGTGGAAGAGCTGGCTCTTGCTGGTGGCCGTACGGGCGCGGATGTCGTCCAGGGTCGTCTCCGTGACACCGCGTGCGCGGATCTCCGCCGCGGCTCCTTCGATGATGCGTTGCCGGGTGGCCGCGCCTTTGGGGGTCAGTCGTGGTGCCATGCCGCCACCCTGCCACTTTCTGGACTTGCAGGTCCATTTTTTGGGTGGCAGGTTTGCCGTTCCCAGCCGGTTGGACCAGCTTCCGGCGGGTCGGATTCGGAGAGGCACAGCATCATGACCAAGCGACTTGCCGGGCGGAATGCCCTGGTCACCGGCTCCACGAACGGTATCGGCGTCGCCGTCGCAGTGGCCCTGGCCGCCGAGGGAGCGTTCGTCGTCGTCAGCGGACGGGACGAGCGTCGTGGCGGCGAGGTGGTGGCCCGCATCGAGAAGGGCGGCGGTGCGGCGGCCTTCGTCAAGGCGGATCTGTCCGCGGGCGTCGATGTGATCGACCGCTTCGCCACCGACGTGCTGACCGCGGCCGGCGGACGGATCGACGTGCTCGTCAACAACGCGGCGCTGCTGCTCATGCCCACTCCCACCGCCGAGGTCACGCAGGAGACCATCGACGAGGCACTGGCCGTGAGCGTGCGGTCGGTGTTCCTGCTCACCGGCCTGCTGGTACCGCCCATGGTCGAGCGCGGCCACGGCGCCGTGGTCAACCTGGGCTCCATCAGCGGCCTGCGGGGCAGCGCGCGTTCGGCGCTCTACAGCATGACCAAGGCGGCCGTGCACTCGCTCACCGCGTCGTGGGCCGCGGAGTACGGGCCGCACGGCGTCCGGGTCAACACGGTCGCTCCCGGCCCCACCCTGACTGAGAAGGTGGCGTCGAAGGAGGAGCTCCTGACCTCGATCATCGCGCGCATGCCTTCCGGTCGCGCCGGCACTCCGGCCGAGGTGGCCTCCGCCGTCGTGTTCCTCGCGAGCGACGAGGCGTCCCAGATCCACGGCGCCACCCTCACCGTCGACGGCGGATACACCGCGGTGTAGGGCTGCGGCGGGTGGGGCAGGGCTGGGCTAGTACAGCCCGCCGTCCACCCGGATCAGCGCCCCCGTCGTATAGCTCGACGCGTCGCTCGCGAGGTACAGCGTCGAACAACTCATCGCTGGTGTTCGCGTCCGAGGACGCACGGGAAGGCGCCGCCGCGCTCGCCGCAGCCGCCGGACACGACCTCACTCACATTGCCCTCACCGGCGTGCTCGGCGCGATCGGAGACGCGGGGGACCCCGCAGTTACCGCTCATACTGGTCGGGGACCTCGGCGACTTCGAGGTCAACGAGGCTTCCGCTCGGCGGTACCGCCAACCCCACGATCATCGAGTTGCTCCAGTGACGATCGCCCTGGACGGTGAAGACCTGAGCTACATCACCTCTCGTCCGTCCAGGCCAGCGTGACCTGCATCTCGCTGAACCGCCAGCCCATCGGGGTCCGTACGGCGGTGCACGCGACGCGCAGACCGCTGATCCGATGGGGCGCCGCGCCGTCACGGTAGAAGTGCACGAGTTGGTTCGCGGTCGCCGTCGCGCGGTTGCCGTCGAGATGCACCAGCACGTCGCCGTGCATGTGTTGGGTGCGCTGGTCCTCGACCCAGCTTCGTTTCAGGAAGGCGGTCAGCTCGTCGAGGCCGTGAAGGTCACCCCGTGGGGAGCGCGCCACGACGTCGGAGTGATAGACGGTTCCGGCGTCGTCGTGACGGCACTCGTCCAGCAGGTTGGCCAGGTGCGCGAACAGGTCGGTGATCTCGGCTCGGTCGTCGGCCGGGGTGGCAGCGGGCAAGACGGCTCCTTTGATGGTTGCCCCAACACTAGGGCGCCGGGCCGAGGTTGCCCGCGTGGATGCCTCACCATCGATCTCGGTGCCGATCAACGCAGCGTTCACCTGCACCCGCGTGGCCAGTTCTCCGATCGCCGACCAGCTCGCGGAGTCGTCGAGCACAGATCCGCTGGCGACCGACGTGCGGGGGACAGACGCAGCAAGTCGTCTAGTACGGCGGTCAGTTCAACACCGCGCGCCGCCACACCGGAGCGGAGTCGGACAACCCATGTCGGCCTGCTGGCCGTTGGTCGTCCACACCTTCTGACCGTCGGCGACGAAGACCGCGTCGTCGTCCTCACCTTCGCGGACCGCCCGCGTCCGCAGTGCGTCCAGGTCGCTGTCCGACTCCGGTTCCCTGAACAGTCGGCACCAGGAACCTGCCTCGTACAGTTTCGCCGTCCACCCCTGGATCGCTGGCATCAGTTCCGGCTCCGGAGCGCGTTGCCCCCGTACGGGCTCACCCGGTCGACAGAGCCCCAGTGCCGAAAAAGTGGCCTCATCTCGCGTCCGGGCAACCGAAGCGCACGCCTCCCGCCCAGGTGACGAATAGGCTGGGGATCCGCAATATCCTCTCAGAGGAGTTGGCCATGGCGACTGGCGTCGACCGCGAGCTCGCCGACGGCGAGACCGGTGTCCCGGTCGGCAAGCTGGCCGCGCAGACCGCCCGCCGTATCGAGGCGACTGTCATTCGCCAGGGCTGGCCGGTGGGCGAGTCGCTGGGGTCCGAGGTGGATCTGCGGGAGCGGCTGGGGGTGAGCCGGGCGGTGCTGCGTGAGGCGGTACGGCTCGTCGAGCACCACCAGGTGGCCAGGATGCGGCGCGGCCCGAACGGTGGCCTGATCGTGTGCGCACCCGGCGCGGGACCGGCGACCCGCGCCATCGTGATCTACCTCGATTACGTCGGCACGAGCGTCACCGACCTGCTCCAGGCCCGCCTCCTGTTGGAGCCGATCGCCGCCGGACTGGCCGCCGGCCGCATCACCGAGCAGGGCATCGACACCCTCCGCGCCACGCTGGCCGCCGAACTCGACCACTGGGACGACCCCGGCGTCCACTCGCAGGACCCCCTCCACCCCGTACTCGCCCAGTTGTCGGGCAACCCGGTGCTGCACCTGTTCGTCGACGTGCTCACCCGGCTCACCGCGCGCTACGCGCACACCTCCCGCCGTATCTCCAGGACCGAGATGCATGCGGCGAAGGACGCCTCGCACCGTGCGCACAAAGCCGTCGTCGACGCGGTGATCGCCGACGACGGGGCCCGCGCGCAGACGGAGTTGACCGCGCATCTGGAGTCGGTGGCCGACTGGATCGAGAAGCACCGGGTGCGGCGCGGGCAGCGGATCGCGGGCAGTGTCGTCGAGCCCGAAGTGGTCGAGGGCCCGCGGGCCAAGCTCGCGGAGGTGGTCGCGGCGCGCATCCACGAGGACATCGCCGCGCGCGGCCGGCAGACCGGCATGGTGCTCGGCTCGGAGGCCGACCTGCTTGCCCGTTACTCGATCAGCAGGGCCGTACTGCGGGAAGCCGTACGGCTGTTGGAGTACCACTCGGTGGCCCGGATGCGGCGCGGTCCCGGCGGCGGCCTGATCGTCACCGAGCCGGAGCCGCAGGCCAGCATCGACACCATGGCGCTGTTCCTGGAGTACCAGGGCGTCGCGGCCGACGACCTGCGGATCGTCCGCAACGCCATCGAACTCGGCATCGTCGCCCGGGTCGCAGTCAGAGTCGCGGAAGGCGACAAAGGGGTGATCGAACGGCTTGCCAAGGCGGTTCGCCGGAGCGCGGAGGGTCCCGCCGACGAACCCCGCAAGGCCGACTTCTTCCACTCCGAACTGGCCGCGCTCTCCGGCAATCCGGTCCTGTCGCTGTTCCTGTCGATCATCACCGAGCTGTTCCGCCGCCATGCCTCCGGCCACGACCGGCCGCTGCCCGGTGACGCGGCGGCAGACGAGGTCCAGCACGTGCATCAGAAGATTCTCGACGCCATCGCCGAGGGCGACGCCGGGGTGGCCCGGCACCGGATGGGCCGCCACCTGGACGCGCTGATGCCTTGGGGCACTGATTCCCCGACACTCGACCTACAGCGCCCCGTGCGGCCTCCAGGCTAAGCGGCGGACGCAGTCGGGTGGTTGGGGCAGGCGGTTCAGGCCAACCCGCCGTTGGCGAACAGCACTTGGCCGTTGATCCAGCGGGCCGGACCGGCCAGGAACGCGACGGACTCGGCGATGTCGTCCGGGGTGCCCAGACGCTCCAGCGGGGCGGCCTTGGCCAGGTTCTCGATCGTGGTCTCGTCCTTGCCGTCGAGGAAGAGCGGGGTCGCGGTGGGGCCAGGGGCCACGGCGTTGACGGTGATGTCCTTGCCGCGCAACTCGTGGGCCAGTACGAGGGTCATCGCCTCGACCGCGGCCTTGCTCGCCACATAGGCGCCGTACGTCGGGAACTTGGTGCGGGTGACGGTGGTGGAGAAGTTGATGATCGCGCCGCCGGTGCGCACCCGGCGGGCCGCCTGCTGGGAGACGACGAACGTGCCCCGGATGTTGGTGCGGTGCATGCGGTCCAGGTCGTCGAGGTCCAGGGTGGCGATGGGGGACAGGGCCATGATCCCGGCGGTGTTCACCACCACGTCGATGCCGCCGAACTCCGCCTCGACCGCGTCGAACGCGGCGGACATCGCGTCCTCGTCGGCGACGTCTCCGCCGACCGGGATCGCCCTGCCGCCGGCCGCGACGATCGCTGCGACCGTTTCGTCGGCCTTCGCCTTGTTGCCGGCGTAGTGCACGCCGACCGCGATGCCGTCCTTGGCCAGCCGCTCGGCGACCGCTCGGCCGATGCCGCCGGAACCGCCGGTGACCAGGGCGACGCGGGTGGTGGTTTCGGTGTCAGGCATGGTGGGTGTCCTTCCCGGAGCGGGGGATCTGCGTGAGCCACTGCCCCAGCAGGGCCGACTCCGCGGGGGTGAACGGTTGTGGGGTGAGGTCGTCGAGCGAGGAGAGCAGCGTGGTGGCCGCCGCCGCCCTGGCGTCGTGGACGGTCGGGTCCGACGGCGGGTCGAGCAGGATCGCCTGGACCATCGCGTCGCGGACCGAGGCCGAAAGCTCCGTGTCCGGATAGAGCGCGGGGCGTGTGATCAGGCCCAGCGCGACCCCGGTGGTCGCCGTCATGACCATCCGCGCCGCGATCTCGGGCGCGATCCGCATCCGGCCCTGCGCGGCGAGCCGGTCCAGGACCTCGCGGAGAATGCGCAGGGCCTCCTGTGCCGCCTCGGGTGTGGCGCGCAGGGCCGGGGCGAACATCAGCTTGTAGGCGTTGGGATGCGCCAGCGCGAACGCCACATGGCTGTCCCAGCCGGAGAGCAGGTCCCGCAGCGGGTCCGCCGACTTCTCGGCCGCGCGCTTGGTCTCCAGGTACTGGTCCCACACGTGGTCGACCGTCGCTGCCAGCAGCCCGTCCTTGTCGCCGAACAGGCGGTACAGCACGGGCTGTTGGACGCCGGCCGCTTCGCACACCGCGCGCGTCGACACGTCGCCGCTCGGCGACTGGGCGATCAGCTCCGCCGCCGCCTCGATAATCAGCGATCTCGTGTTCATGTAATCGACGATAACACCGATGCGTATCGCTGACAACGTTCTACTGTTAGCAGTGAAAACAAGGGTGCCTCCCACCGCGTCCGTGCGGTGGGAGGCACCCTTGCTCTGCCGTGCGGTGGCTCAGGACTGCACGGTGAGCTGGAAGGCCTGCGCAGTCGAGCCGTCACAGGTCCGCTGGGTGAGCTGGACACTGTTGGTCGCCGCGGTGGCGGCCGTCAGACACTTGCCACTGTGCCGGGCGACGAAGTGGTAGCGCCCGCTCGTCTCCTTCACGGGCTGCCACTGCTGGTTCGTGCCGCCGGAGTAGGCCCACAGCTGCAACGTCGCGTTGTCCGCCGTCGAGCGGTCGGTCACGTCGATGACCTGCGCGGGGTTGCCGCGCGCGGTGATCTCCATGTACCCGCTGTCGGTGGAGCGGAACTGGTACTGCTGCGCCGTCGTGCCGTTGCAGGCGTACTGCTGGATCGCCGTACCGTTGGCCGTGGCCGCCGAACGGGCGTCCACACAGGTGCCGTTGCCTCCGTTCTGCACGGAGTACCAGGAGGTCTCCGAGATCGGGGTGTCCGTCGGAGGCGTCGAAGTGTCGCCCCCGCCGAGCCACTTGAGACCGTTCAGCAGGAACTGGTTCTGGGTCGCGCTCGCGAAGGTCGACGACAGCCGCGTGTTGGTCGTGTAGTTCATCGCGTTGTGGCCGAAGTTCGCGTACAGCATCTTGTACTTCGTGTTGGTCCAGATGATCGGGTAATACCCGCTGTACCAGGACTGGTTGGGGTCGGTGCCGACCGGGAAGCTGCTCGGGTCGATCGACGCCAGGATCTTGATGTCCGGGTTCTGCCGCAGATCGTTGGACCAGCTGTACCACTCGCTGACCGACGAGGTGAACGTGGCCGGCAGGGCGGCGGTGGGCGGGATCGAATGGTCCTCCACCTTCAGGGTCACCGCTGTCGGGCCCCAGGTGTTGGACACGAAGTTCCCCGAGCCGAGGAACGTGTTGTGGTACCAGGACCAGCTCGCCGCGTCCGTCGTGAAGGCGGAGACATGGAAGCCCATGAAGCCGCCGCCGCCCCTCATGTACGCCTCGAACCCGGTGCGTTGGGCGGCGGTCTGCGGCAAGTCGTCCAGGAACAGGACGACTTGGTACGCGTTGACCCCGCCGTTGGCGAGCAGGTCCCAGTTGGTGCTGGCCGTGTAGGTGTAGCCGTTGGCCGCCGCCTGCTGCGGGAACCAGACGTTCGCCTCCTTGTCGAAGTCGATGTGCGCCGCGTCGTAGGTCCCGCTGTAGAGCGCGAGAATCTTGAACGGGGTCGCCGCCGTGCTCGCCTGCGCGATGGGCGGCACGGACGCGAGGCCCAGCAGCGTGGCCAGCAGGAGGAGGACCCGCAGGAGCGCGCGGGTGGAACCGGATCTGACGGTGTTCATCTTCTGATCGATCCTTTCCACGCGGTCTACGGGTAGTTGGTCAGGTAGGCGACGTTGGTGCTGGAGTTGGACGGCCCGCCGGTGCTGTTGATGATGTGGCTGATCGTGCCGACCCCGCCCAGCGAGACGGTGACCATGTCGTGGAACTTGACCCCGGACACGCTCGGCACCTCGAAGGCGTGATCGGCGACCACGGCGGAGTTGGAGCTGAAGTAGCAGTAGCTGCCAAGTCCCCACGCCTCGTGGGTGGTTACGCTGGCGGCGACCTTGTAGGCGGGGTAGCCCTTGCCGGTGCCGTTCATCCAGGAGGCCTGGTTCGGCGGGTCGTAGGGCATCTCGTTCTGGAAGAAGTACGTTCTGCCGCCGTTGCCGTTCCAGAGGACCTGGGTCTTCTGGAAGTGCTCGACGAACAGGCCGTACGCCGTCACGTTGGCGGCGTTGACGATCAGTCCGGTGTCCGCCGTGTTGGTGGTCCAGCCGACCGTGCCGCTGTTGCCGTGGTCGGCCCGCCAGATCCAGGTGTGGTCGATGATCGTGTTGGCGCTGTTGATCACCATCGAGTTTGTCGCCTTGCCGACGGTGGCGCCGCCGATCCGGACGAAGACATCGGACAACTGGGTCGGGTCGGACGCGTGCGTGGCGGTCGAGCCGGACGGGCCGATCTGTACCAGCGTCGCGGAGTTGGTGGTGCCCGCGTCGACCAGTAGGCCCGCCAGCTCGATGCCGTCCACGTCGGCCGTGGAGATCGCGGTGATCCCGCCGTCCGGCACGAAGGTGGCCAGGCCCATGCCCAGGACGACCGTGTCGGGGCGCGTGATGTTGATCGTCTGGTTGAGGTGGTAGACGCCGGGGGTGACGAGGAGGTTCTTGCCGGCCGCGAGGGCGGTGTTCATGTCGGCCGCGGTGGCGCCGGGCTTGACGATGTAGAACTGGTCGATCGGCAGCGACTTGCCCGCCGGGGTCTTCCCGCTCCACGTCGTGCCCACGGCGTTGGACTGCAGGCCGGGCACGAACACCTGGTAGGCGCCCGCGCTGTCGACGTACAGGAAGGGCTTCTCGCGGATCGTCGGGGAGCTGGCGACGTTGGTGTACGTCGGGAAGGACTGGGCCGGTGCGCCCTGGTCGCCGACGAAGACCATGTTCCAGTTGGAGCCGGACCAACTGCCCATCGTGGAGTTCCGGGTGAGGAACTGCTGCTGGGTGCCGGACTGGATCTGGCCGTCGACCTTGGTGTCGGAGATGAAGCCGCCGCTGGACCAACCGCCGTCGTCCAGGGCCAGGTTGCCGCGCACGTGCATGCGCCGGTACGGGGCGGCCTGCGAGACGGCCCAACGGTCAGTGCCACCAGTGGGGTTGACCGACAGGTTCTCGGCGTCGCGCCAGAAGTTCTGCGTCGCGTTGCCCTGGAACCAGTCGGCCTCCGCGTGCACGGAACCGTTGATGGTCACGTCGTCCGGCGAGAAGCCGAGACCCGCGACCTGTGTGTAGAAGCCGACGTTGGCGTTGGCGCTGTAGGTACCCGGCTTGAACAGCAGGGCCTGGCGGGCCGAGCCGAACTGGTTGGTCTGCTGCTGGGAGAAGACCGAGTCCAGCTTGGACTGGATGCTGGACGCCGACATCGACGGGTCGAACACCGTCACGTTGGGGCCGAAGTCCGGGGTGCCCGGCGGGTTGGTCGTGGCGCCGCCCAGGGTGAAGGACTGTGCGGCCGTGCCGTTGCAGGTGTACTGCGCCAACTGCACGCTGTCCGCGGTCGACGCGCTCGGGACGTCCAGGCACTTCCCGCTGTTGCGGTTGACGAAGTGGTAGGCGCCGTCGGCCTCGGCGACCGGCAGCCACTGCTGGTTGTTGCCGCCGGAGTACGTCCACATCTGGATGAGCGCGGAGTCGGCGGTCGAGACGCCGGTGACGTCCCAGGCCTCGGCGGCGTTCAGGTTGCTGTTCACGCGGTAGTAGCCGCCGTCGGTGGCGACCAACTGCCAGTTCTGGGCGGTGCTTCCGTTGCACGTGTACTGCTGGACGGCGGTGCCGTCGGCACTCGCGGCCGAGCGGGCGTCGACGCACTTGCCGCTGCCCTTGTTGACCACGGTGGTGTAGCCGGTGGGTATCGCGGCGGCGGCCGAGTTCGCGGCGCTCGCCGAGCCCTGCGCGGCGAACTCGATGCCGGTCACGGTGGTCGCCACGAGCGCTACCGCCGTGAGCGCTCTCGGAATGCGGTGGCGGCCGGTCAGTCTCTTCCGTCTGAGCACGGATTCTCCTGTGGTGATGGGGGGTGGGGTGGAAAGTCCGGAGGGCGTCCGTCAGCCGGTGTACTGGGCGAAGATGCTGGTGAACTGCCAGTTGCTCTGGCTCACGCCCGAGCAGGTGTCGTCGTTCGGGTAGGCGCCCGGGCAGGGCCGGTCACGGTTGGCCGACCAGAACGTCAGCCGCGCCAGGTGGTGCGCCTGCGCGTAGGCCAGGATGGTCTGGAAGTCGGCGGTGGTGACGGTCTCGCTGTTGTCGGTGATGCCGTTCATGGAGGAGATGCCCATGTCCCGGTAGGCCGCGTCGTCGCTGTAGCCGTACGCGTTCTTCAGCGCGGTCTTGAGACCCTCGGCGGCCCGCTGGGTGAGCGTGCCCATGTTCTGGCCCGCGCCGCCGAAGTCGAACGGCATGATCGTCCAGGCGTCCACGGTCAGCCCGGACGAGGCGGCCCGGTTGATGAGGCTGGTGTCGGGACCGCTCTGCCCGGTGCCGATGGTGACGTACACCTTGATGCCCGGGTTGTTGGCCTTGACGGTCTTGAGCGCGTCGACCGTGCGCTGCTGGACCGTGGCGTTGCTGTACGCGTCGGCCTCGATGTCGATGTCGATGGCCTTCAGCGAGTAGGCGCTGATGACCTTCTGGTACGCCGCCGCCAGTTCGCTCGCGCTGGAGCAGGAACTCTCCAGCTTGTTGCCGCTGTAGCCGCCGAAGGACGGGACGACATCGCCGCCGTTCGCCCGCACGGTGTTGATGGTCGACTGGTCGACCCCGCCGGTCAGCGCCCGGCCGCCGTCCCACTGCGGGTTGCAGTAGCCGTTGCTCAGGACGAAGGCGAGCGTGAACCACTTCACGCCGGTTGCGTTCATGACAGTCGTGGGGCTGGGCGGATTCCCCCAGCCGTTGTACAGGTACGGCGCGACGGCCATGGGCGCGGTCGTGGGCGGGGTCGTGCCGCCGGCGGCGGGTGCCGTCCACTTCTGGTTGGCGGCGCCGGAGCAGGTCCAGATCTGGGTACGGGTGCCGTTGGCCGAGGAACTGCCGGTGACGTCCAGGCACTTGTTGGCCGCCGGGTTCACGATGTCGCGCGCGGCGCTGACAGTCCACTGCTGGTTGGCGCTGCCGGCGCAGGTCCACAGCTGGAGCTGGGCGCCGTTGGCCGTCGAATTGCCGGTGATGTCAAGGCACTTGCCGAGGGCGCGGATGGTCCCGTCGGAACCGACCGTCCACTGCTGGGCGGCGGTTCCGTTGCAGTCGTAGATCTGCACGGCCGCGCCGTCGGCGGAACTCGCGCCGGCGACGTCGAGACACTTGCCGCCGAGGCCGGTGATGGTGCCGGTCGCGGCCGAGGCGGAGGGGGCTCCGAGGGTGCCGACGGCGGTGAGACCGAGGGACAGCGCGAGGGCGCAGCGCAGGGCGAGGCGTTGCATGAGGAGGAGGCCTTTCGTCCTGGGGTGGGGGGTGGACGCCGCCGGCGTGAAGGCGGTGAGAGGTGAACGCTCGCGTTCACATATGTGAGCGCGAATTACACTCATCGGAGGTCTGCTGGCTGGTGAACCTAAAGGTCTGCACCAAAGGCGTCAAGAGGTGCGACCAGATAAGTCCCGCAGGTCGTACCTGAGTTGAGAAGTTGTAGGCGAAGGAAAAGAAATCACCAGGACCATTGAGCGGCCGGTTCCCACAGGTCACACTGTGCAGGCTTCGTGATGATCGTCAGCGTGCGCGCGTCGGAGGAACCATGAACACAACGGGGACCGCGGAGGTCGCGGTGCGGCACATCCTCAGTGACAAGGTCACGGGCGGAATCCTGAAACCGAAGACGCGCACGATCACCTGGACCGACGCGCGCTACGTGGTCAAGCGGCCCCCGTCGGGCAAGCACACGGTGGAGCTGACCTGCACCGAGTGCTCGGCGTCCCTGCTGGCCGAGGTCCGCGACCAGTCCACCACGCGCACGCTCGCGACCATCATGCGCATCGTCGGGGCGCTGTGTCTGATCGCCTTCGTCACCGCGTTCGCCTACGCCGTCCACGAGGGCGGCAAGACCCTCCCCGAGGGGCAGTCGCTGCCGGTTCTCTTCTCCGTCAGCGTCGTCGCCATCTTCGTCACCTTCGTGGCCGCGCCCGTGTTCTACATCCGCGGCAGCAACTACAACGGCGTCAGCATCCTCGACGCCCCCAAGCCGCGCCGCGGACACCGGATCGTGCCGGTGCGGGTGGTGAAAAAGGTCCCGCGAACCGGCCGTTAACCCGGGCGAGTTCGGCGGGCCGGTCCAGCGGGAGCCGCGGGTGGCCGTCGGTGGTCCGGCCTGCGACACCCGGACGGGATGTCCCGGCGAGTGGCAGAATCGACGCCGTGGATCGGGGGATCCTGGAGCGCGAGCCCCAATTGGCGCTACTGGCAACGGCCGCACGTGAGGCGGCGGACGGGGCCGGATCTGTCGCGCTCGTCTTCGGCGAGGCCGGCATCGGCAAGTCGACCCTGGTGAAGGCCATGCCGGACCGGCTGCCCCCTCGGTCGCGCATCCTGCTGGGTCAGTGCGACGACCTCGCCACCCGCCGCCCCCTCGGCCCGTTCCGCGACCTCATCGGCAGCGTCGGCGCCGAACTCGCCCAGGCCGTCATGGAAGGCGGCGACCGCCACCGCGTCTACGAAGCCCTGCAGGAAGAGCTGGCCGGGATACCGCATCCGGCGGTACTCGTCGTGGAGGACGTCCACTGGGCCGACGAGGCCTCACTGGACGCCCTACGCTTCCTGGTCCGCCGGATGGCACAGCTGCCCGCCGTACTCGTCCTCACCTACCGGGACGACGAGTTGAGCCGCGAGCACCCGCTGCGCCACCTCCTCGGGCAGGTGTCCCGCGCGGACCGCGTGCACCGGATGCCGCTGGCCCGCCTCTCCAAGTCCGCGGTACACACGCTCAGTTCGGCCAGCCGCCTCGACCCGGCGCAGGTGTACGAGGTGACGTCGGGGAACCCCTTCTTCGTCGCAGAGGTCCTGGCGGCCGGCGGCACCGGGGGGGTGCCCCCGACGGTCGTCGACGCGGTGCTCGCCCGGCTGCGCGGACTCGACGCCCGCACCGTGGACGCGCTGGAGCAACTCGCCGTCGTGCCCTCGGCCGTCGAACGGCCCCTGGTCGACACGCTGTTGACCGGTGGCGTCGCCGGGCTGGCCGCGGCCGAACAGCGCGGGCTCCTCACCGTGACCCCCGAACGGGTCGTGTTCCGGCATGAGTTGATCCGCCGCGCCGTCGCCGACTCCCTGCCCGCGGCCCGGCGGATCGACCTCAACCGCGATGTGCTCACAGCCCTCGTGCTCCGGCCGGGCTCCGACCCGGCCCGCGTCGTCCACCACGCCGCACAGGCCGGCGACCAGGACGCCATCGCCCGCTACGGCCCCGCCGCG
>NZ_JAWOAI010000090.1:0-24560 GCF_033194735.1 Streptomyces sp. W16 | reverse complement strand
CTCGGCGGCGGGGCGTGGGCCACGGGCGCGTGGGAGGGCGAACGCAGGCTCGCCTGCCGGCCCGCCCCGCCCCTGGAGCAGGCGCTGGTGTCGACCGGCTTCAACTACGTCACCGAGGTTCGGGTCCATCAGGCCGATGTGGCGCAGAAGTTGATCCCGTTGCTGCGGGACATCCGGCGGGGCGGCTCGGCGGCGGTCGACCTGTGCGATGTGGCTGCGGGGCGGCTGGACGGCTACTACGAGCGGGGGCTGAACCCGTGGGACCTCGCCGCGGGGGACCTCATCGCCCGTGAGGCGGGCGCCCTGACCGGTGGACGGCCCGGAGAGCGGCCTGCGCGGGATCTGGCGGTCGCGGGGAGTCCGGGGGTGTTCGAGCCGCTTCAGGGGCTGCTGGAGGACTTTGGGGCCTGGCACGACTGAGGTTGGTTCGGGGCTCTTGGCGGGTTGTATCGGGGCTTCTGGGCCGGTGTTGGGTGGGCGCCGTGCGCGCACCTCCTTTGGTTCGGTCGCCTTCGGGGCGCTTCAAGCCGGTGTCGAGAGCCCCACCGTGCTCGGCGCTGCGCGCCTCCGCGCGCTGGGGCTCTCGACACCGGCGCGCCCCTACGGCTCCCTCTCGGCCGACGCGTGGGGACAGAACAAGTTGGTGGGCTCTCACCCTGTGGCACAGGGGCGAAAAGCAGCGGAACCCCGGCGCTGGATTCGCCAGGGTTCCGCTTTTCTGCTGTTTGCGCTGATCAGACGCTCGTCGCGCTGACCTCCACACCGTGGTCGGCGGCCAGGCGGCGCAGGTCGTCTAGCTCGGCCTGTTCCACCTCGACGAGGAAGTCGTCGCCCTCGTCGCGAGCCCGCGTCAGGTCGGTCTCGGTCGCCCTTATGCGCTGCAGAAGTCCTGCGGTGAATGCGTCCATGCTGCGCCCCCTCGTCCTGGGTCGTGGGTCGTCTGGCACGGGGGTGTGCCATTCGGAAGGGGCGATCACGTCTGCGGATGCGAGTGCCCAGCGCTGCCCTGGCTGGGCGGCGACGGTGCCGGACACCCACGCCCGCTCTGCGGAAGCGGTTGGACGTACCACAAGGTGGCTTGCCACATGCAGAGCGTGATCGCGGGGTGTAAAGCCGTCCTCCCCGCGCTCCCTTCGGTGGAAACCTCAACCCACCGAGAAAATCCCGCATTCCCGGGCCTCATACCTGACCTTCATCCTGCGCCCCGCCGCCTTACAGCCGACTTATGGCCGAAAAGGGCAGGATGGAGGTCACACAGCCACGAAGACCCTGCCCGTGTGCGCCGAGACGCGCTACGCGGGTGGACAGAGGAAGGACAAGCGACGTGCGCGTACTCGTCGTCGAGGACGAGCAGCTGCTCGCCGATGCGGTGGCCACCGGACTGCGCCGGGAGGCCATGGCCGTCGACGTCGTGTACGACGGTGCGGCCGCCCTGGAGCGCATCGGCGTCAACGACTACGACGTGGTCGTCCTCGACCGCGACCTCCCGCTCGTGCACGGCGACGACGTCTGCCGCAAGATCGTCGAGCTCGGCATGCCCACCCGCGTGCTGATGCTCACGGCGTCCGGCGACGTCAGCGACCGTGTCGAGGGCCTGGAGATCGGCGCCGACGACTATCTGCCCAAGCCCTTCGCGTTCAGCGAGCTGACGGCACGCGTGCGTGCCCTCGGACGCCGTACGAGCGTGCCGCTGCCGCCCGTCCTGGAGCGCGCCGGCATCAAGCTCGACCCGAACCGCCGCGAGGTGTTCCGCGACGGCAAGGAAGTCCAGCTGGCGCCCAAGGAGTTCGCCGTCCTGGAGGTGCTGCTGCGCAGCGAGGGCGCGGTCGTCTCCGCGGAACAGCTCCTGGAGAAGGCCTGGGACGAGAACACGGACCCGTTCACCAACGTCGTGCGGGTGACGGTCATGACGCTGCGCCGCAAGCTCGGTGAGCCGCCGGTCATCGTCACCGTGCCCGGCTCCGGTTACCGGATCTGAGTCCACTGTGGCGACCACTCCCGCGCCTCCCCAGGCGCCACCGAAGCCCACGTGGGACCCCAGAAGGCCCGAACCGCCGTTCCCCTGGCTGCGTCCCACCATCCGCATAAGGCTCACGCTGCTGTACGGCGGCATGTTCCTGATCGCCGGCATCCTGCTGCTGTCGATCATCTACCTGCTCGCCGCCCAGGCCCTGAACGTCGGCAGCGACCTGCCCTTCAAGATCACCGAGGGCAAGGTCACCAGCACGATCTGCGACCTGCCCGGAAGCGCCTCGCCCGACGTGTTCAACAGCGCGATGAGCAACTGCGTCAATGAGCAGCGGCAGCACGCCCTGGACAACTTGCTCAGCCGCTCCCTCCTCACCCTGCTCGGCCTCGCGATCATCGCGTTCGCCTTCGGCTACGCGATGGCCGGCCGGGTGCTCTCGCCGCTGGGCCGGATCACCCGCACCGCCCGCGCGGTGGCGGGCTCGGACCTGTCCCGACGGATCGAACTGGACGGGCCGGACGACGAGTTGAAGGAGCTCGCGGACACCTTCGACGAGATGCTGGAGCGGCTGCAGCGGGCCTTCACCGCCCAGCAGCGCTTCGTGGGGAACGCGTCGCACGAGCTCCGCACCCCCCTGGCGATCAACCGCACGCTCCTGGAAGTGCATCTGTCCGATCCCGGCGCCCCCGTGGAGCTCCAGCAGCTCGGCAAGACGCTGCTCGCCACCAACGAGCGCAGCGAGCAGCTCGTGGAGGGGCTGTTGCTGCTGGCCCGCAGTGACAACCAGATCGTCGAGCGCAAGCCCGTGGACCTCGCCGAGGTCGCCGAGCAGGCCGTCGACCAGGTGAATGCCGAGGCGGTCGCCAAGGGCGTGGTGATCCGCGGCGAGAAGAAACCCGCGGTCGTCCAGGGCAACGGCGTCCTGCTGGAGCGGATCGCCCTGAACCTGGTGCAGAACGCGGTGCGGTACAACGTGCCGGAGGACGGCTGGGTCGAGGTCACCACCGAGGTCCAGCACGGCCATGCGGTGCTCATAGTCTCGAACACGGGTCCGGTGGTCCCGGCGTACGAGATCGACAACCTCTTCGAGCCCTTCAGACGGCTGCGTACGGAGCGAACGGGCAGCGACAAGGGTGTGGGCCTCGGTCTGTCGATCGCGCGGTCCGTGGCGCGCGCACACGGTGGCCATATCTCGGCCCAGCCGCGTGAGGGGGGTGGGCTCGTGATGCGAGTCACCCTGCCCATCTGAGATCATGTCGCCGACACACGAGGATGTTCGCTTTGCGCGGAATTTTCTGGCCGCTTCTCCGGCACTCTTGTGTGTGATCGATCACAAGCGCGATTTTCGGGCCTTCTACTCTCCGTGATCATGCACCCTGTCGGAAAGCCGGGAAAATCCGGGTTTTCGGGGGTCTTGATCACGGGAAGTACACGATGAGGTGCCTTTGAAGAGCGGCATCGGGACCGTGTACGGTCCCCTTCGCCATCCAAGCCGATCACTCTTGAGGGGTCCGGTTGGGTGTCGATTGAGTAACAGACCTTGATGTGAGGCAAAATCTCCGCCTCAGGTCGGGCACAAGTCCGGCCTCTCACGCGTTACGTGCGCTGGAGACACCGCAGACACCCAGAGGGGGAGAGCGCGACATGGCAACGGATTACGACACCCCACGCAAGACCGACGACGACGTCGACTCGGACAGCCTTGAAGAACTCAAGGCGCGTAGGAACGACAAGTCGACTTCCGCAGTGGACGTCGACGAATTCGAGGCGGCCGAGGGCCTCGAACTGCCCGGAGCGGACCTCTCGAACGAAGAGTTGGCCGTCCGGGTGCTGCCCAAGCAGCAGGACGAGTTCACTTGCATGAGCTGCTTCCTGGTGCACCACCGCAGCCAGCTGGCCCGCGAGAAGAACGGCCAGCCGATCTGCCGCGACTGCGACTGAGGAGGGGTCGGCCGTGACTGGCTCGACCCCACCCTGGAAGCGCCGCTCCCTCAAGCCGGGAGCGGACGAAGGGCCGGCCGACGGCCCTCATGGCGCGCGTGACGACGAGCGGGGCTCATCCGAACAGGGATCAGCCTCGCTCGAACCGGCGGCCGACGGGGCTGACCTCCCGGTGCCGGTGGACGTTCCCGCAGCCGCCCCCGTCGCCAGGCGACGGGCGGCGGTGATCCGGGACAAGGCCAGGGAAGGCGTCCGTAAGGGCGGCAGCCGGGCCAAGGCGGGCTTGGCGTACCTCGCCGACCGAATCATCGACATCGCCCCGCGGATCCCCGTACGGGACCTTCAGGCGCTTCAGCGACAGTTCCCGGGTCTCGACCCCGAGCAGCTCGCCGACAAACTGGTGGCCGGCGCGGCCAACGCGACATCGACGGTCGGCGCGGGCATCGGTGCCGCGGCGATGCTGCCGGTGCCACCCGCGATGCCCACCGAACTTGCCGCCGAGATCACCGGCGTCGCCGCGATCGAGCTGAAGCTGATCGCCGAGCTGTACGAGGTCTACGGCGTCCGTCCGCCCGGCGACCTCCGGCAGCGCAGCGTCGCGTATCTGAACTCCTGGTCCGGAGAGCGCGGTATCGACGTGACCAAACCGTCGACCATGAGCGCCGCGCTGAACGGCCACATGAAGCGCGAACTGCGCCAGCAGATCATGAAACGCATGGTCCGCGACCTGCCGAACCTGATGCCCTTCATGGTCGGCGCCGCCGTCGGAGCGGTCATGAACCGCCGGGACACCAAGAAACTCGCCGAACGCATCCGCAAGGACCTGCGCAAGGCCCAGGTGCCCTGGGACGCGCTGCCCGAACTCCCGCCCCTGGAGGCTCCGCCGGACCCGATCCGGATGGGCGAGATCCCCAAGGAACTCGGTCGCTAGGGGACCGGTCCTAGACGGCCGCCGCCCGTGCCGCCTTCAGGGCCTCCGCCAGCCGCTCCGGCTCACGCGTCGACAGGTACAGGTACGGCGTCGGGTCGGCCGGGTCGGTGACCTCCACGCGCAGTGCCGTGGGGATGTAGGAGCGCAGCAGCAGGAAGGCGCGGGTGTCGGCCTTGTAGGTGCGCCAGGCGCGCGCCTCCTCCGGGTCCAGGATCTCCGCCTCGCCCAGGGCCGTCACCGGGATCTTCGCCTCGCCGGCGATCAGCGAGTCGCCCACGATCCGGATGCGGAGCGAGCCGTAGGAGCTGGCCGTGACCGCGGCGAACGCGGTGCCGCCGACCAGGCCGCCGAGCATCGGCAGGGTGCCGAAGGGCAGCAGGATCAGGGCGAAGGAGATGCCCACCAGGAACGAGATGAACCACCACGAACGCGGGGCGGTGAGGCGCTCGTCGTAGGGGGAGGCGGAAAGCTGCATGAAGCCAAGCTTGGCACGGTGTCGGGAACCTACCGACGCGCGGGTAAGGTCTGCGGCTGTGAGTGGTACTTCTCCAGCTCTTGAGCCTCCGTCCGACGCCGTGAAACCGGTGCGGCACCCTGACGCGCCCGCGCCGGGTGAGCTGCTCGGTGCGCACTACGAACAGTGTTTCGGGTGTGGCGGCGACCAGCCGCACGGGCTGCATCTGGCGGCGCGGGCCGGCGAGGGCGTGACCATCACCGCCGAGTTCACCGTGCGGGCCGCCCACCAGGGCGCCCCGGGCCTCGCGCACGGCGGAGTGCTCGCCAGCGCGCTGGACGAGACCCTCGGCTCGCTGAACTGGCTGCTGCGGACGATCGCGGTGACCGGCCGGCTGGAGACCGACTTCGTGCGGCCGGTGCCCGTGGACACCGTGCTGTACCTGGAGGCCGAGGTGACGGCCGTGGCCGGGCGGAAGATCTACTCGACCGCCACCGGACGCATCGGCGCTCCCGACGGGCCCGTGGCCGTGCGTGCGGACGCCCTCTTCATCGAGGTGAAGGTCGACCACTTCATCGACAACGGCCGCCCGCAGGAGATCCGGGCCGCCATGGACGATCCGGACCAGGTCCGGCGTACCCGTGCCTTCGAGGTGAACCCGTGAGCAGTGGCCGTAGTCCCCTGGACGTACTGATCCGGCGCGTCGACCCCGACGTACCGCTTCCGTCGTACGAGCATCCCGGTGACGCGGGAGCCGATCTGCGGACCACCGAGGGCCGGGAACTGAAGCCGGGTGAACGGGCCGTACTGCCCACGGGGGTGTCTGTCGCGCTCCCCGAGGGGTACGCGGCCTTCGTACACCCTCGTTCGGGGCTCGCCGCCCGCTGCGGTGTCGCTCTGGTGAATGCCCCGGGGACGGTTGATGCCGGGTACCGTGGGGAGATCAAGGTGATCGTGGTGAATCTCGACCCGTACGAGTCGGTACGGTTCGAGCGCTTCGACCGGATCGCCCAGCTGGTCGTCCAGCAGGTCGAGAGGGTCCGCTTCCAGGAGGTCGCGGAACTTCCCGATTCGGCGCGGGCCGAGGGGGGCTTCGGGTCCACCGGCGGTCACGCCGCCGTGGGCGGCATCACGGGTGGGAATCGATACGCTTCGGTCGTATCCGACCGGGAAGGACAGTGACGTGTTCGGACGTCGCAAGAAGGGCACTGCCGCCGAGGACGCGGCGAGCGAGGCCGAGCAGG
This sequence comes from Streptomyces sp. W16, assembly GCF_033194735.1. Taxonomy (NCBI): domain Bacteria; kingdom Bacillati; phylum Actinomycetota; class Actinomycetes; order Kitasatosporales; family Streptomycetaceae; genus Streptomyces; species Streptomyces sp. W16. Next base: position 18,021 of record NZ_JAWOAI010000090.1, on the reverse strand, counting down.
TCGTCGACGATGTCGACACTGAGGCGGATGAAGCGGTCGAGCGCGTGAAGCTCGAACCGGAGCCCCGCCCCGACGGACCCTGGGACGACTCGGAGATCGGCGACCCCGCCGAGGGCCGGGTGGACCTGGGCGGTCTGTTCGTGCCGGGAGTCGACGGCATGGAGTTGCGGGTCGAGGTCGCGGGCGACGCGATCGTCGCCGCCACCGTGGTCCTCAAGGACAGTGCCATCCAGTTGCAGGCCTTCGCCGCTCCCAAGCGCGAGGGCATCTGGGGTGAGGTCCGCGAGGAGATCGCCAGCGGCATCACTCAGCAGGGCGGCATCGTCGACGAGGTCGAGGGGCCGCTGGGCTGGGAGCTGCGCGCGCAGGTTCCGGTGCAGCTGCCGGACGGCACGGGCGGTTTCCAGGTGGTGCGGTTCGTCGGTGTGGACGGTTCGCGCTGGTTCCTGCGCGGGGTGATCTCCGGGCAGGGCGCGGTGCAGCCGCAGGCGGCCGGTCTGCTGGAGCAGATTTTCCGGGACACGGTCGTCGTGCGTGGCGAGGGCCCGATGGCGCCCCGCGACCCGATCGTCCTGAAGCTGCCGAACGACGCCCAGATGGTTCCCGAGGGCGTGCAGCAGGAGGAGGCGGGTTCCCGCTTCTCCGGCGGCATGGGCCAGCTTCAGCGCGGACCGGAGATCACCGAGGTCCGCTAGCCGGAACAGAACACCGGAACAGGCGAAAAAGGGCCGTACCCCGTCCGGGGTGCGGCCCTTCGTCATGCGTGCACTCTTGACGGCGCATTGGTCTGTACCTATGGTCTCGGCTCAACGCCCATGTTCATCAGGGTGCTCTTTGTTCATATACGAGAACGGAGTCACCGTGCGCCGCGCTGCCCTGCTCTCCGTCGTCACCGCACTCGTCCTGGGCTTCTTCGCCCAGCCCGGCCCCACCGCCGAGGCGGCCCCCGCCGCCTTCGTCCATCCCGGAGTCGACGTCTCCAGGAGCCAGTTGGACTTCGCCCGCACCGAGGTCCTCGCCGGCGCCCAGCCCTGGAAGGGCGCCTACGACCAGATGATGGCCAGCTCCTACGCCAGCCTCACCCGCACCCCGAAGCCCAGAGCCGTCGTCGAGTGCGGCCCGTACTCCAACCCCAACTACGGCTGCACCGACGAACGCGAGGACGCGATCGCGGCCTACACCGACGCGCTCGCCTGGTACATCACCAAGGACGCGCGCTACGCCCAGAAGGCCATCGAGATCATGGACGCCTGGTCGGCCACGATCACCAGCCACACCAACAGCAACGCGCCCCTGCAGACCGGCTGGGCCGGCTCCTCCTGGCCCAAGGCCGCCGAGATCATCAAGTACACGTACACCGGGACATGGACCAACTCGGCCCGCTTCGCGACCATGCTCCGCAACGTGTACCTGCCCGAGATCATCAACGGCTCCAATTCCAACGGGAACTGGGAGCTGACGATGATGGACGCCGCCGTCGGCATCTCCGTCTTCCTTGAGGACAAGACGTCGTACGACAAGGCCATGGCGCTCTTCCGGACGCGGACGGCCGCGTACATCTACCTCGCCTCCGACGGCAGCGTGCCGAAGACCGTGCCGAGCCAGAACCTCAACACCACGGCGAAGATCGTCAGTTACTGGCAGGGCCAGTCGACCTTCGTCACCGGGCTCACCCAGGAGACGTGCCGCGACTTCACGCACACCGGGTACGGCCTCTCCTCGATCTCGCACGTCGCCGAGACCAGCCGGATCCAGGGCACCGACCTCTACGGCACCGACGTGGGCGAGCGGCTGCGGCAGGCGCTCGGGTTCCAGGCCAAGTACCAGCTGGGCACGGCCGTACCGAGCTGGCTGTGCGGCGGGTCGCTGACCCTCGGGCTCGGACCGGTCACCGAGGTCGGCTACAACGCCCTGCACAACCGCCTGGGCATCGCCATGACCAACACCCAGACGCTCACCCTCAACAACCGCCCGGCCGGCAGCAACAACCTCTTCGTGGCCTGGGAGACCCTCACCCACGGCGACAACCCCAACTGAGCACCGCCCCGCCCTGATGCCCGTACGGTGCCGTACGGGCATCAGGGATGTGTCAAAGACGTCCCGGACCAGGCTCCCCACCCCTTTTGTCGGACTTATTGGCCGTAAAGTCGACGCTGCGTACGCGGGTGTGACGGGAAGACAATGGGGCCATGGGACGCGGCAAGCTTCGGATCTACCTCGGTGCGGCACCGGGCGTCGGCAAGACGTACGCCATGCTGTCCGAGGCCCACCGCAGGGTGGAGCGGGGCACCGACTGCGTGGTCGCCTTCGTGGAGCACCACGGCCGGGCCCGCACCGAGGTGATGCTGCACGGCCTGGAGCAGGTCCCGCGCGCGGAGCTGGCCTACCGGGGCACCGTCTTCACCGAGATGGACGTCGACGCCGTACTGCGCCGGGCCCCCGCCGTCGCCCTGGTGGACGAACTGGCCCACACCAACATCCCCGGCTCCCGCAACACCAAGCGCTGGCAGGACATCGAGGAGCTGCTGGCGGCCGGCATCGACGTGGTGTCGACCGTCAACATCCAGCACCTGGAGTCCCTCGGTGACGTCGTCGAGTCGATCACCGGCGTGCGCCAGCAGGAGACCGTGCCCGACGAGGTCGTCCGCCGGGCCGACCAGATCGAACTGGTCGACATGTCGCCACAGGCGCTACGGCGGCGGATGGCGCACGGCAACATCTACAAGCCGGACAAGGTCGACGCGGCCCTCTCCAACTACTTCCGGCCCGGAAACCTCACCGCCCTGCGGGAGCTGGCCCTGCTGTGGGTGGCCGACCGGGTCGACGAGTACCTCCAGGAGTACCGCAGTGAGCACCAGGTCTCGGCGATCTGGGGTTCGCGCGAGCGGATCGTCGTCGGGCTGACCGGCGGGCCTGAAGGGCGGACGCTGATACGGCGGGCCGCGCGGCTCGCCGAGAAGGGGGCCGGCGGCGAGGTACTGGCCGTCTACATCTCCCGCAGCGACGGCCTGACCTCCGCCTCCCCGAAGGAACTGGCCCAGCAGCGCACCCTGATCGAGGACCTCGGCGGCACCTTCCACCACGTCGTCGGCGACGACATCCCGGCCGCGCTGCTCGACTTCGCGCGCGGGGTGAACGCCACCCAGATCGTCCTGGGCTCCTCCCGCCGCAAGACCTGGCAGTACGTCTTCGGGCCGGGGGTGGGTGCCACCGTCGCCCGCGAGTCCGGTCCCGATCTCGACGTCCACATCGTCACCCACGAGGAGGTCGCCAAGGGGCGCGGACTGCCCGTGTCCCGGGGCGCGCGGCTCGGCCGGGCCCGGATCGTCTCGGGCTGGCTGGTCGGGGTCGTCGGGCCCGTGGGGCTCGCGTTGCTGCTCAACGCCGTCCATCTCGGGCTCGCCAACGACATGCTGCTGTTCCTGTCGCTGACGGTGGCGGCGGCGCTGCTCGGCGGGCTGCTGCCGGCGCTGGTCTCGGCGGCCCTCGGGTCGTTCCTGCTGAACTACTACTACACGCCACCGTTGCACCGGCTGACCATCGCCGACCCCAAGAACATCGTCGCCATCGCGATCTTCGTCGGCGTCGCCGTGTCCGTGGCCTCCGTCGTCGACCTCGCCGCGCGACGCACCCAGCAGGCCGCCAGACTGCGCGCCGAGTCGGAGATCCTGTCCTTCCTCGCGGGCAGCGTGCTGCGCGGCGAGACCAGCCTCGAAGCGCTCCTGGAGCGGGTCCGGGAGACCTTCGGCATGGAGTCGGTGGCCCTGCTGGAGCGCAAGAGCGACGTGGACCCCTGGACCTGCGCCGGCCGGGTCGGCGTCGGGGTGCCGCTGGACCGGCCCGAGGACGGCGATGTGGACATGCCGGTCGGCGACCACATGGCCCTCGCGCTGACCGGCCGGGTGCTGCCCGCCTCCGACCGCCGGGTGCTGGCCGCCTTCGCCGCGCAGGCAGCCGTCGTACTGGACCGCAGGCGCCTGCGTGAGGAGGCTGACCAGGCCCGTGCGCTCGCCGAGGGCAACCGCATCCGTACGGCCCTCCTGGCGGCCGTGAGCCACGATCTGCGGACTCCGCTGGCCGGCATCAAGGCGGCCGTCTCCTCGCTGCGCTCCGACGACGTGGCGTGGTCCGAGGAGGACCAGGCCGAGCTGCTGGAGGGCATCGAGGACGGCGCCGACCGGCTCGACCACCTCGTGGGCAACCTCCTCGACATGTCCCGCCTGCAGACCGGCACGGTCACGCCGATCGTCCGGGAGGTCGACCTCGACGAGGTGGTGCCCATGGCGCTGGTCGGGGTCCCCGAGGGCAGCGCGGAACTCGACATCCCGGAGACGCTGCCCATGGTCGCCGTGGACCCCGGGCTGCTGGAGCGGGCGGTGGCCAACCTGGTCGAGAACGCGGTCAAGTACAGCCCGCCGGACAGACCCGTCCTGGTGTCCGCCAGCGCCATCGCCGACCGGGTGGAGGTACGGGTGGTCGACCGGGGCCCGGGAGTCCCGGACGAGGCCAAGGAGCGCATCTTCGAGCCCTTCCAGCGCTACGGCGACGCCCCGCGCGGTGCCGGGGTGGGGCTCGGCCTCGCCGTGGCGCGTGGCTTCACCGAGGCCATGAACGGCACCCTGAACGCCGAGGACACACCCGGCGGCGGCCTCACCATGGTCCTCACGCTCCGCGCGGCGAAGCCACTGGAGCTCGCGCCGAAGGACAGTGCCGGAGCAGACGTGCGTGACGTGAAAGACGTACAACCGGAAAGGCAGGTCTCATGACCAGGGTCCTCGTGGTCGAGGATGAGCCGCAGATCGTGCGGGCCCTCGTGATCAACCTCAAGGCGCGGAAGTACGAGGTCGACGCGGCGGCCGACGGGAAGACCGCGCTCGACCTCGCCGCCTCCCGCCACCCCGACGTGGTCGTCCTGGACCTGGGGCTGCCCGACATGGACGGCGTCGAGGTGATCAAGGGGCTGCGGGGCTGGACCCGGGTGCCGATCCTGGTGCTGTCCGCCCGGCACTCCTCGGACGAGAAGGTGGAGGCGCTGGACGCGGGCGCCGACGACTACGTCACCAAGCCCTTCGGCATGGACGAGCTGCTGGCCCGGCTGCGGGCCGCCGTGCGCCGGGCCGAGCCCACCGGGGGCGGCGAGGACGACGTCCTGGTCGAGACCGAGGAGTTCACCGTCGACCTGGCCGCCAAGAAGGTCCAGCGGGACGGGCGGGACGTACGGCTGACCCCCACGGAGTGGCATCTGCTGGAGGTGCTGGTGCGCAACACCGGGCGGCTGGTCAGCCAGAAACAGCTGCTCCAGGAGGTGTGGGGGCCGTCCTACGGGACCGAGACGAACTACCTCCGCGTCTACATGGCGCAGCTGCGGCGCAAGCTGGAGACGGACCCCGCGCACCCGAAGCACTTCATCACGGAGCCCGGGATGGGCTACCGGTTCGAGCGCTGAGGGCGTGGGTACGTTGCTGTCGGTGGACCCCGGTACGCTTCAGATATGAGCGCTGTCCCTCGTTCCGAAAAGCCGGCCGGACGGTTCCGGCGCATGCTCGACCGGCTCTCCACCTCGCAGGAGGACCTGGAGTCGGAGGAGCTGCGTGAGGACACCGCGACCGAGGGCTGTGTACGGATCGGCGACTGCCACGACCGACAGGTCGTGACGGTTACTGGTACCTTGCGCACGGTCACGCTGCGCCCCCGGGCGGGAGTACCGGCCCTGGAGGCCGAGCTGTTCGACGGCTCAGCCGCCCTGGACGTGGTGTGGCTCGGCAGGCGTTCCATCGTGGGCATAGAACCGGGGCGCAAGCTGATCGCGTCCGGCCGGATCTCCATGAGCAGAGGCCGCCGGGTGCTCTTCAACCCGAAATACGAACTGAGACCCCTCGGACGGGAGTAGCCGGTGACGTCGCTCGACAAGCCGACCACAGAGACCGTGGACGCCGAAGACACCGAGCAGGACGTCCGGGCGGTGACCGAGGCGGCCCTCTTCGAGGCGTTCGGCGGACTGCGCGGCATGATCGAAACGGTCCTGCCCGGCCTCCTCTTCGTCACCATCTTCACGATCAACAAGGACCTGCACTGGTCGGCGATCGCCGCCCTCGCCGTGTCCCTGGTCCTGGTCGTGGTCCGCCTGGTGACGCGCGACACCGTCAAGCACGCCTTCAGCGGTGTCTTCGGCGTCGCCTTCGGTGTCGTCTTCGCGATGATGACGGGCAACGCCAAGAACTTCTACCTCCCCGGCATGATCTACACGCTGGGTCTGGCGCTCGCCTACATCATCACGACCCTCGCGGGCGTCCCGCTGATCGGCCTGATCCTCGGCCCGGTCTTCAAGGAGAACCTCTCCTGGCGGACCCGCAACCCCGGCCGTAAGACGGCCTACGCCAAGGCCAGTTGGGCCTGGGGCCTGATCCTGCTCGCCAAGTGCGCGATCCTCTTCCCGCTCTACTGGTGGGCCAACACCGCCCAACTGGGTTGGGTGCTGGTCGCGTTGAAGATTCCGCCCTTCCTCCTCGCCGTCTGGCTCACCTGGGTCTTCCTCGCGAAGGCGCCCGCGCCCATCGACGTGTTCGCGGAGATGGAGGCGGAGGAGCAGGCAGAGAAGGAGCGCAAGGCGGCTGCTACGGCGGAGGGTCGGCACCGGCGGGACGCGTAGTTTTCGCTTCTTTGGTTACGACGAGGAGGGGCGCCCTGAGCAATCAGGGCGCCCCTCCTCGTCGTAGAGCCGATGTCAGCTCGCCGCGTCCTCCCGGCGCACCGACAGCAGATCCTCCAACTGCTCCTCGCGCGCCTGAGCCGCCACGAACAGCAGCTCGTCGCCCGCCTCCAGGGAGTCCTCGCGGGACGGGGTCAGGACGCGGGTGCCTCGGATGATCGTGACCAGGGAGGTGTCCTCGGGCCACTCCACGTCGCCGACCTGGGTGCCGGCCAGGGCCGACTCCTCCGGCAACGTCAGTTCCACCAGGTTCGCGTCGCCGTGGCTGAAGCGGAGCAGGCGGACCAGGTCGCCGACCGACACCGCCTCTTCGACCAGGGCCGACATCAGGCGGGGGGTGGAGACGGCCACGTCGACGCCCCAGGACTCGTTGAAGAGCCATTCGTTCTTGGGGTTGTTGACGCGGGCGACGACGCGCGGGACGCCGTACTCCGTCTTCGCCAGGAGGGAGACGACGAGGTTGACCTTGTCGTCTCCCGTCGCGGCGATCACGACGTTGCAGCGCTGCAGCGCCGCCTCGTCCAGGGACGTGATCTCGCAGGCGTCGGCCAGCAGCCACTCCGCCTGGGGGACCCGCTCGACCGAGATCGCGGTCGGGGCCTTGTCGATGAGAAGGATCTCGTGACCGTTCTCCAGGAGCTCTCCGGCGATCGAACGACCGACCGCGCCGGCTCCGGCAATGGCGACCCTCATCAGTGACCGCCCTCCTCTTCGGGACCCTTGGCGAACGCCGCCTCGACCTTGTCGACCTCGTCCGTACGCATCATCACGTGCACGAGGTCGCCCTCCTGCAACACGGTCTGCGAAGAGGGCAGCATCGCCTCGCCGAGACGGGTGAGGAACGCCACGCGGACGCCCGTCTCCTCCTGCAACTTGCTGATCCGCTGGCCGACCCAGGCGGCCGAGGCGTGCACCTCGGCGAGTTGGACACCGCCGGTGGGGTCCCGCCACAGCGGCTCCGCGCCCGAGGGCAGCAGCCGGCGCAGCATCTGGTCGGCGGTCCAGCGGACCGTGGCGACGGTGGGGATGCCCAGGCGCTGGTAGACCTCGGCGCGGCGGGGGTCGTAGATACGGGCCGCGACGTTCTCGACGCCGAACATCTCGCGGGCCACGCGCGCGGAGATGATGTTCGAGTTGTCACCGCTGGAGACGGCCGCGAACGCGCCCGCCTCCTCGATGCCCGCTTCGCGCAGCGTGTCCTGGTCGAAGCCGACCCCGGTGACCCGGCGACCGCCGAATCCCGGGCCCAGCCGACGGAAGGCGGTGGGGTCCTGGTCGATCACGGCGACCGTGTGCCCCTGTTGCTCCAGGGTCTGGGCGAGAGCGGAACCCACTCTGCCGCAGCCCATGATGACGATGTGCACGACCGTCCTTCCGGTGTCCTGAAATCAATGCTCAGCCCCATCAGGGTCTCAGACCGAGGCCAAAGTACACACGTCCGGTCCTTCCGGGGCACCCCTGTGCGTCAGCGGCGTCCGATGCTGCGCACGCTGGCCAGGGTGAGGATTCCGAGGCCGGCCAGGGCGGCGAGGGCGCCGATCAGCTCTGCGGTCGTGGGCATGGAACCTCCAGGAGGCGGGCGGGAGCGGGGTTTTGTCATATAGACACGGAGTCGTCACTCCCGACGGAATCCGCAACTCCACTCGTCACCGATTTCACCCGTGAGGCAGATGACAGGGGTCAAGTAGGTGGCGAGTAGAGGATCGCCTGTTCGAAGGCCTACGATCCTCTGTTGTGTCCAAACTGACCGACGTGCCCAAGCGCATCCTCATCGGGCGCGCACTGCGCAGCGACCGGTTGGGCGAAACGCTCCTGCCGAAGCGCATCGCACTCCCCGTCTTCGCCTCCGACCCGCTGTCCTCCGTGGCCTACGCGCCCGGCGAGGTGCTGCTGGTCCTCTCCATCGCGGGCGTGTCGGCGTACCACTTCAGCCCCTGGATCGCGGTCGCGGTCGTGGTGCTGATGTTCACCGTGGTCGCCTCCTACCGGCAGAACGTCCACGCCTACCCCAGCGGCGGCGGCGACTACGAGGTGGCCACCACCAACCTCGGCCCCAAGGCCGGACTCACCGTCGCCAGCGCCCTGCTGGTCGACTACGTCCTCACCGTCGCCGTCTCGATCGCCTCCGGCATCGAGAACCTCGGCTCCGCGATCCCGTTCGTGGTCGAGCACAAGGTGATCTGCGCGGTCGTTGTCGTGGTCCTCCTCACGCTGATGAACCTGCGCGGGGTGAAGGAGTCCGGCTCGCTTTTCGCGATCCCGACGTACGTCTTCGTCGCGGGCGTCTTCGTGATGATCGCGTGGGGTGCCTTCCGCGGACTCGTCCTCGGCGATGCCATGCGGGCGCCGACCGCGTCGTACCAGATCAAGGCCGAGCACCAGGGACTCGCGGGCTTCGCGCTCGTCTTCCTGATGCTGCGCGCCTTCTCCTCCGGCTGCGCGGCCCTCACCGGTGTCGAGGCGATCTCCAACGGCGTCCCGGCCTTCCGCAAGCCCAAGTCCAAGAACGCGGCGACCACCCTCGCCGCGATGGGCATCCTGGCCGTCACCATGTTCTGCGGGATCATCGCGCTGGCCATGACGACCAAGGTCCGCATGGCCGAGAACCCGGCCACCGACCTCCTCCACAACGGCGTCGCGATCGGCTCCGGCTATGTCCAGAACCCGGTGATCTCCCAGGTTGCCGAAGCCGTGTTCGGCAAGGGCAGCTTCCTGTTCGTGGTCCTCGCCGCGGCCACCGCGCTGGTCCTGTTCCTGGCCGCCAACACGGCGTACAACGGCTTCCCCCTCCTCGGCTCGATCCTCGCCCAGGACCGCTACCTCCCGCGCCAGCTGCACACCCGCGGCGACCGCCTGGCCTTCTCCAACGGCATCGTGCTGCTCGCCGGTACCGCCACGCTGCTGATCGCGATCTACGGCGCCGACTCGACCCGGCTGATCCAGCTCTACATCGTGGGCGTGTTCGTCTCCTTCACCCTCAGCCAGACCGGCATGGTCCGGCACTGGAACCGCCACCTGGCCACCGAGAAGGACCCGGCCAAGCGCCGCCACATGGTCCGCTCCCGGGCGATCAACACGTTCGGCGCGTTCTTCACCGGCCTGGTGCTGGTCGTCGTCCTGGTCACGAAGTTCACCCACGGCGCCTGGGTGGCGCTGCTCGGCATGTGCATCTTCTACGCCACGATGACCGCGATCCGTAAGCACTACGACCGGGTCTCCGAGGAGATCGCCGCCCCCGAGGGCCCCAGCGACGACAGCCTCCGGCCGTCCCGCGTGCACTCGGTGGTCCTGATCTCCAAGATCCACCGCCCGGCGCTACGGGCCCTGGCCTACGCCAAGCTGATGCGCTCGGACACCCTGGAGGCGCTCAGCGTCAACGTCGACCCGGCGGAGACCAAGGCGCTGCGCGAGGAGTGGGAGCGGCGCGCCATTGACGTACCGCTGAAGGTCCTCGACTCGCCGTACCGGGAGATCACGCGGCCGATCATCGAGTACGTGAAGGGGCTGCGGAAGGAGTCGCCGCGGGACGCGGTGTCCGTGATCATCCCCGAGTACGTCGTCGGCCACTGGTACGAGCATCTCCTCCACAACCAGAGCGCGTTGAGGCTGAAGGGCCGGCTGCTGTTCACGCCGGGCGTGATGGTGACGTCGGTGCCGTACCAGCTGGAGTCCTCCGAGGCGGCGAAGAACCGGGCCCGCAAGCGGCAGGAGTGGAGCGCGCCGGGTGCGGTGCGGCGCGGGCCGGCGGAGGAGCGGCACAGGGAGTCCTCGGACACCAAGGGCTGAGCGCCGACGGTTTCGACGGTTCGCTTCGTGGTGAGCGGTTGGACAGGGCCCACGTAGACTGGTGGGCTGTTGTCCGGCCGTTCCCCCTTTGACGTTGTGGAGTCACCCCGCCATGCAGGCAGAACCGAAGAAATCGCTGGTGGGGGAGGAGTACGAGGTCGAGGTCGGCCCCGTCGCCCATGGTGGGCACTGCATCGCCCGTACGTCCGAGGGCCAGGTGCTGTTCGTCCGGCACACGCTGCCCGGGGAACGGGTCGTCGCGCGGGTCACCGACGGCGAGGAGGGCGCGCGGTTCCTGCGTGCCGACGCCGTGACGATCCTGGAGGAGTCAAAGGACCGCGTCGAGGCGCCCTGTCCCTACGCCGGCCCCGGCCGCTGCGGCGGCTGCGACTGGCAGCACGCCAAGCCCGGAGCGCAGCGCCGCCTCAAGGGCGAGGTCATCGCCGAGCAGCTGCAGCGGCTCGCAGGCCTCACGCCCGAGGAGGCCGGCTGGGACGGCACGGTGATGCCGGCCGAGGGCGACAAGCTGCCCGCAGGGCAGGTCCCGCAGTGGCGCACGCGCGTGCAGTACGCGGTCGACGTCGACGGCAACGCCGGTCTGCGCAAGCACCGTTCGCACGAGGTCGAGCCCATCGAGCACTGCATGATCGCGGCGCCGGGCGTCAGCGAGCTGGGCATCGAGGAACGCGACTGGTCCGGCATGGCGTCGGTCGACGCGATCGCGGCGACGGGTTCCCAGGACCGCATGGTCATCCTGGAGCCCCGTCCCGGCGCCCGCCTGCCCCTGGTCGAACTCGAACGCCCCGTCTCGGTCATGCGCGTCGAGGAGCACGACGGTGGCATCCACCGGGTCCACGGCCGCGCGTTCGTGCGCGAGCGGGCCGACGGCCGTACCTACCGCGTCGGCAGCGGCGGCTTCTGGCAGGTCCACCCGATGGCCGCCGACACCCTCGTCAAGGCCGTCATGCAGGGCCTGCTCCCGCGCAAGGGCGACATGGCCCTCGACCTGTACTGCGGCGTCGGCCTCTTCGCGGGCGCGCTGGCGGACCGCCTCGGCGACAAGGGCGCGGTGCTCGGCATCGAGTCCGGCAAGCGCGCGGTCGAGGACGCGCGGCACAATCTCGCCGGGTTCGAGCGGGTGCGGATCGAGCAGGGCAAGGTCGAGACGGTACTTCCGCGCACCGGCATCTCCGAGGTCGACCTGATCGTCCTCGACCCGCCCCGCTCGGGGGCCGGCAAGAAGACAGTGGAGCACTTGTCGTCACTGGGCGCGCGGAAGATCGCGTATGTGGCGTGCGATCCGGCTGCGTTGGCGCGGGACTTGGCGTATTTCCGGGATGGGGGGTATCGGGTGCGGACGTTGCGGGCGTTCGATCTGTTTCCGATGACCCATCACGTGGAGTGCGTCGCGATCCTTGAGCCGGTGGCCAAGCTGTCCTGACCTGCGGTTTTGTGCTTGCGCGTTATGTGCGGTGTCAGTTGTGCTGCGTCGCTGGTCGGGCGATCTGAATATGTAGTCCGGTTGAGGGGTCCCGCTGCGAATTCCGCGATCCCGAGTGGTTGTGATCAGCCGCTTGTGTGCAGCGTTCGGCGGGTTCCTGGCCTGTCGGCGGTGTGGCGACCTCGTGTCGCTGACCAGTGCAAATAGTGCATGTCGGCGGTCGTAGCTGTTTACAGCCCAAGACCGACGTGAAGGGCTGCGGTCAGGGCGGTGGCGTCGGTCTGGAGGGTCGGGGGTCTTCGCCCCGGCCTTTCCCTGCTGTCAGGTAGGCCCGCACCGCGAGCCTTTCCACACCTCCACCGGCTGCGGTTGCGGTTGTTGCGTATTCGAGCCGATGGCGTGGGGTGGCTGGAGTCGGCGGGACTCGTCATGATGGCGGCATGACGAGTGTGGGGGCGGACGTGCGGACGCGGCTCGTGCGGGAGCCGGACGTGGAGACGATCGTGCGGATGGTGCACGACCTGGCCGCGTACGAGAAGTCGGGCAACGAGTGCCGTCTGACGGTTGATCAGCTACGGCAGGCACTGTTCGGGGAGCGCCCCTCGCTGTACGGGCACGTCGCGGAGGCCGAGGGCCGGATGGTCGGGTTCGTGCTGTGGTTCCTGAACTTCTCCACCTGGACCGGAACGCACGGCGTGTACGGCGAGGACATGTACGTCGAGCCGGAGTTCCGCCGTCACGGTGTGGGCCGGGCGCTGTTCGAGGCCATGGCCCGGGAGTGCGTCCAACGTGGCTACCAGCGGCTGGAGTTCTGGACTCTGGACTGGAACACCGGGACCATCGCCTTCACCGCGTCGCTGGGTGCCAAGCCGATGGACGAGTGGACGGTGTACCGGATCAGCGGCCCCGAACTGACCGAACTGGGTGGCTCGCCGGCGGGCGAGCCCTGACGGCCCGATGAGCCCTACCCCCGCCGTCCGGCCGCCGTACCGTGTGCTCCAGGTCGGTTGTGGACCCACTGGGACCAGTGTGCTGCGCGGGCTGGTGTCCCGGCTGGACGCGGTCGGGACCCGGCTGGAGTACGAGGTGGCCGATCCGGCGGTCATGGGTCCGGGGCTCGCGTTCTCGACCCCGTACGACCTGCATCTGCTGAACGTGCGGGCGGACCGGATGAGTCTGCACCCGCAGGACAAGGGCGAGTTCGCCCACTGGCGGCAGCGGAGCGCGGCAGCACACGGGATCCCTTCGGCAGGGGACGACTATCCGCCGCGGCGGCTGTTCGGCGCGTACGCGCGGTGGGTGCTCGACGACGTGCTTCGGACGGCCCGACGGGCGGGCCCCGGAGTGCGGGTGACACATGAACGTGCGGTCGCTGTGCGGCGGGACGGCGACGGGCGCTGGCGCTGCCGGTTCGCGTCGGGCCGGGTGGCGACGTACGACAGGGTGGTGCTGGCTCTCGGTCATCTGCCGTCGGCGCGGTACGCGCCCGAGGAGGGCGGATCGCGTTTTCTGCGTGACCCGTGGGGCGGCCTGGAGGTGCCGGCGGACGCCCGGGTCGGTGTCATCGGCACGCGATTGACCGGTGTGGACGTGGCACTGGCCCTGCTGGAGCGCGGACACGCCGGGCCCGTCCTGCTGGCCTCCCGCTCCGGACTGTTGCCGAGCGTGAAGGGGCGGACGGTCGCGTACGAACTCGCCCATCTGCCGGGGTTCGTGGCCGATCAGCGGAGGCACGGCCGGGACGGCGGCGTTGGTTTGGAGACGGTGGCTGCAGTGATCGGGCGCGAAGTGCAGGAGGCGGAGGGGGCTCGCCGGATCCGCTGGAGCGAGGTGCTGCACCCACCGCCGTCCTCCCCGGTGACGCTGCGTGCCGGGCTCGCGGTCGCCGAGTCGGCGGGCGTCCTTGGCCGGCAGTCGGTGCTCGCCGCGGTGGTGCCCTGGGTGCCGGCTCTGTGGCGTCTGCTCGACGAGCTCGGCAAGCAGCGGCTGATGAGCACGTATGTTGGCGTCTGGGCCGCGAACATCGCCTCTTTCCCGGCTGTCAGCGCCCGGCGGCTGCTCGGGATGATGGATGACGGACGGCTCGCGGTACGGCCCGGGCTCATCGGGGTGCGGCCGTCGGGATCGGGGTACGAGATGCGCTTCGCCGACGCTTCACCGGTGTCTGTGGACGTGGTGGTGAACGCCACCGGCCCCGGCTACGGACGGGACTCGCTGCTGGCCGCCCCGCTCACCCGCGACCTGCTGTCCTCCCGTACGGCCGTCGCCCACCGCTTCGGCGGCGTCGCGGTCGACGAGCGCACGTTCGAGGTCCGGGGCGCCGACGGGAGCGTAGCCCCGGGTCTGCATGTGGTGGGCGACCTGACACGAGGCGTGTGGCTGGCTACCAACGCCGTGGAGAACAGCGTGAGTCAGGCGGCGCAGCTGGCGGACGTGGTCGCCGGGGCGGTGGAGAGGTAGGGCCGGGAGTGGTGGTCAGCGCGTCATGCAGGTCTCGTCCTCGTTCCGGTACCTGATCCGGCCGGTCAGCACCGAGCGGTAGAAACTCCAGTACGACTCCTCGGTCGGCACCACCCGGTCTGCGATCAACGCGTGCAGCCGTACAGCCTGGGCCATCGGCACGCCCTGGTGGTAGTGGTGCGCCGTGTGCAGGTTGTTGTAGTTGGTGAACCACTGCGCGGGTCGCGACGCCCTGATGGTGCGGGTGTTGGTGAGGACGTTCGGGTCGGACTGGGTGTTCAGGCCGAAGTGCTCCGGCATCTCGATGAGGAAGTGGGCCGGCTCGCTCACCAGCAGGGTGGGCAGCAGCCACACCCAGAGGAGCAGAAGATCGCCGGTGAGGACGGAGAAGGCGATGGCGCCGGCGAGAAGCACAGCCAGTAACCGGTACTCGGCGCGGATCTTGCGCGCATCCAGCTCGCGGACCACGCCCGGAACCGGGCGGCCCAGGCAGCACAGGACCAGATCGCGGGCCACGTTGGCGTACCGCCCCGGGTGCAGGGCTGCCAGTACGAACCCGAGGCCGTACCAGCGATGCAGGTCGCGGAATCGGTAGTTGAAGAACTCCTGGTTCTGCGGAGTGCCGAGGAAGGCGTGGTGGCGCAGGTGGTCGTGCTTGTAGTGCCAGAACGAGCTGAGCATGAAGGTGCCGGAGATCACCCCGCACAGCCGGTTCAACGTGCGGCTGTGGAAGGCGTGTTCGTGCAGGCACTCGTGTTGCAGCTCGACCAGGTGGGCGTACATCAGCCCGGCCAGAGCGGCTGCTGCGAGGGTGGCGGGCAACCCGGGTTCCAGGGCGATCAGCGTCCAGGAGGCGGCGATGAGCACCAGCGTGGAGAGGAACTTGGCCAGGAACCGGCCGGGCTTCTTCTCGAAGTACTCCCGGGGGAGCGTGCCCCTTCGGTCCTCGCCGCGGACCGGGGCGAGGAGCGCGTCCTGGGCCGCGTCGAGCCGAGCCACCTCGTCGTCGCGGAGCAGGGGGATCTGATCGCGTGCGGACATGGCCGTCCGTCCATTCATGGGGCCGAGTCGGGAGGACATCGGCAACAAGACGCTCCTCTATGACGGTTCAACAGGACGCAGGAGTCCGCCAAGCGGATTTCCGGTCACGTGCCAGGCGACTGAGCCATGCGTGTGTGCACCATGTGAACCGTCTCAAGTCCCATGCATCCGCCGGGAGTCCACGGCTCCGAGGCCGCTGGGGCGGAGTTCGATCCGCCCATGGCGCGGGACTGTAGAAGCTTCCGCCGCAGTGGCCGGAAAGCTGCGTACTCTCGCGGCCTCAGAAGGATGCCTGGTCGCATACGCGGGTGTTCGGCACTCCTCCACAGCAGGCCCCTGTTCCGGGAGCTCCGGGGGCGCGGGCGAGCCGGAGGAAACCTAAACTGGTGGAAGATCGCTCGGGGCCGGAGCAGCGGATGCGAAGGAGTCCCTGATGGCCAGCGAGTTCCAGAAACAGAAGATCGACCGCATCTATGAGGTGCTCGATGTCGAAGGCACTGGTGCCCTGACGTTCCAGTCCTTTCTGGCGGACGCGGAACGGGGGGCCCTGCGCATGCACGCGGACCCCGAGCAGGCCAGAAGGACAATGGAGACGATCCGGCCGGGGATCGAGACGTTGTGGGACTGGATGACCCGCTTCGACCGCAACGCCGACGGCGAGGTGACTCCGGACGAGTTCAGGCACGGTTACGGGGACATCGTCCTGCGCGACCCGGCCGGTTTCGAAAACGTCATCATGAGCGGCGCCGAGGCATGGTTCACCACGGGTGACGCGAACGGCGACGGGGTTCTGTCCAGGGAGGAGTACACCGCGTTCTTCGGAGCGAGCTTGGGACTCACCTCCCGGGAAGCGGAGCGGGGGTTCGACAGCATGGTCGCGAACGGGACCGATGCGCTGACGCGGGAGCGCTACAAGGAGATGGTTCGCGACTACTACCTCGGTGACGACGAGGATTCCCCGTCCGCGCTGTTCCTCGGCAGGCTCAAAGGACCTGGCGACGGCTGACGGGTGGCTGACTGGCTGCGTTCAGGGGCGGTGCCGCCCGCGGTCCTCGGCCGGGCGGCATGATGAAACCCCTGATCGTGGGATGCGAACAGACCAGACCCGGTCGCGACGCTCGTTCGACACGGATGACTGGGTCCGTTCCGCTCCCGGCGAGCGAGGTCAGCGGATGAGACGGATCTCCGGGGGCCACAGGAGGTTGCGTGCCAGGAGGAGTGACGGGCCCAGGTGCCCCGGGCAGACGGTCAGTTCGACGTCCCGGTAGCGAGTGACGGCGAACCGCGCCGATGCGCTGCAGCCCTGACCGTCCTCGGGACCACCGAAACAGCCTCGGCACGCCGTGTCCGCGCCGGGCGAAGCCGGCGGTTCCTGACCAGGTCTGCTCTCCATGTCCCCAGCGTGGCAGAGGCCGGATACCGGTGCAGCGTGGCGAGGTCCGTCCGGACGGACCATCCGACCGGCGGACTGTGGCGGGTGTGGTCGCCGGGACTCCGACCGTCGGTGCGCGGGCCGTTTCTTGGCGGGCTCGCCCCGTGGACTTCGATTTCCGCGGGCGGAGGATGGGGGTTGTGGGTCTTTCCCCATGCCGGCTGGAGCATTCGGGTGATTGGGGCGGGCTCGCGTGAGAGGCGTGGCGCGCCCAGAGGGGCGGACGGACGGCGCGCGGTGACCATTCCGGTGTGATGATCGGGCAGCATCGTGGTGCGGGGTACGGCAGCTGGTCAGCCGGGGGCCTGTTGGTGTCATCCCTGCTGACCGCCCTTGTGTCCGCCGCTCTTGGAGGGTGGGCGGCTGCGGACGGCGCGGAGGGGAACGGGCTGGTTCTCCGGGTGAGTGTCAACTCCCGCCCGGGGGTTGGCGCACTGAATCCCGGCATCCGGGTGGGCGATCCCGTGCTGAAGACCTACCGGCTGGTCAACCGGAAAGGCACGGACCTGTACGACGTACGGGTGGACGACCCGGGTCTGCCCGGCGTCGCGATCCGCTGTCCGGACGGTGACCGCGTGCGCATGCTGCGCGGACTCTCTTCGGCGACGTGCACCGCCATGACGACCGCGCGTCCCGGGGTGTGGGCGGCCGAGGTGCTGGCCTCCGGCCGCATTCCGTACCTGCATACCGAAGCGCGGGCCCGCGAGCGGTCGGGATATGCGGGTGTCGGAGGCACTTTGACGCTGTCGGAGTCGGTACGGGTAACGGGCCAGGAGGCGACCATCCGCTACGTGGTGACCAACACCGGCAACCGGCCCGTTCACGACGTCCGAGTGAGTGACCCGCTGGTCTCCGCGACGGTCATCGACTGTGCGGGTGGGCGGCCGGTCGTGGTTCGGCTGGATCCCGGGCGTCCCGCGCTGTGCCGCGTGGTGATCCGCCGGGGACCCGGTACCTACATCAGCCAAGGAGTCGCCGAGGGCAGTGACCGGCTCACCACCCTCGGCCGTTCCGGTGCCAGTGTGGCCCCGCCGAAGCTGATCGCGAGAGCCGCCACGCGGTTCGTCGTCGCCGCGTTGCCGGCACCGCCACAGGCCCCGGCCCGCCGGGTAGTGCCTCCGCGTAGACCGCCCGCTGCCGCGCCTCCAGCCG
>NZ_JAWOAI010000089.1:0-24596 GCF_033194735.1 Streptomyces sp. W16 | reverse complement strand
CGTCGGCGCCGGACGTGACCGGGCCCGCCTGGCGGCCCTGCCGGGAATCGGTGCGGACGCGACCGTCGCGCTCACCGACGACGCCGACGCCACCGCGACGGCGCTGGCCAAGGAGGCCGCCGAAGTCGACCTGGTCATCGACTACTTGTGGGGCAAGCCGGCCGGTGACGCGATCATGGCGCTGCTGCGGGCCCGCCCCGACCGTGGCCGCGCCTTGAACTGGATCCAGATCGGCGCCATGGCGGGCCCCACCATCGAACTCCCGTCAGTGGCACTCAGGTCGGCCAACCTCCGGCTCCAGGGCAACGGCCAGGGCGCCGTGTCGACCAGGACGTACCTGGAGGAACTCCCGTCCCTGGTCGAGGAGATCGAGAGCGGCGGCATCGCCGTCACCGCCGAGGCGGTACCCCTCGCCGACGTCGAGAGCGCCTGGAACGCGCCTGAGGTCCCGGGCGTACGCACCGTCCTGGTGCCCTGAACTCGGCAGGGCCGTCATGCAGTTCGTACGGGAATTACCCAAGGAGCCCGGAGCCATGTCCCACACCACAGACACCGACGTCATCATCTGCGGCACCGGCGCGGCCGGTCTGACCCTCGCCCTCGACCTCGCCCGCAGGAACGTCGCCTTCCTGCTGATCGACAAGGCGCCGCAGCCGTTCATCGGCTCCCGCGGCAAGGGCATCCAGCCCCGCAGTCAGGAGGTCTTCGAGGACCTCGGCGTGATCGACCGGATCGTCGCCTCCGGCGGCGAGTATCCCGTCCAGCGCGTCTACACCGCCGACGGGCCCATCGACCAGGTGGGCGTGGAGATGTCGGAGCCGACACCCGAGGAGCCGTACCAAATACCCTTGCTCGTCCCGCAGTTCCTCACCGAGCGCCGGCTGCGCGAACGCCTGGCCGAACTCGGTCACGCCCCGCAGTACGGCCACGAGCTCGTCGGTTTCGACCAGGACGGCGAAGGTGTGTCCGCGCGCATCGCCACCCCGGACGGCGAACAGGCCGTACGGGCAAGGTACTTGATCGGTGCCGACGGCGGATCGAGCTTCGTCCGCAAGGCACTTGGCATCGGCTTCCCCGGCAAGACCCTCGGCGTGCGGGCGATCGTGGCCGACGTGTACGTCGACGGCGTCTCGTCGGACGCCTGGCACCGCTGGGGCGAGGACACCGCCGGGCAGGTCTCGATGTGCCCGCTCTACGGCACCGACATGTTCCAGCTCCAGGCCCCCGTCCCCTTCGACGTCGACCTGGACCTCTCGGCCGAGGGACTCACCGCCTTCTTCCGCGAACGCACCGGCCGCGACGACGTCGTGATCCGCTCCGTGTCCTGGGCGTCCGCGTTCCAGATGAACGCCCGGCTGGCCGACACCTACCGGCGGGGGCGCGTGTTCCTGACCGGGGACGCGGCGCACTGCCACCCGCCGACCGGCGGACAGGGCCTCAACACCAGTGTCCAGGACGCCTACAACCTCGGCTGGAAGCTCGCCGCCGTGCTCGACGGCGCCCCGGAATCCCTGCTGGACACGTACGAGCAGGAACGCCGGCCCATCGCCGAAGCCGTCCTCGGCCTGTCCGAGAAGCTGCTCGAAGCGGCCAAGAACCGCGACATCCACCGGGGCCGCGAGGTCAGTCAGCTCGACCTCGGCTACCTGAACTCACCGCTGTCGCTGCACACTCCCGAGCGCGACAAGGGCGTATTGGCCGGCGACCGCGCGCCCGACGCGCCCGTCACCGGCGCGGGCGGCCTCCCCACCCGCCTGTTCAGCCTGTTCCAAGGGCCGCACTGGACACTGCTCGGCCACGACGTCGACGACAGCTCGGCCCCGGCACCGCGCCCCGGCCTGCACATCCACAGCATCGGAACCCGGGGCGACATCGTCGACAGCGGCGACCGCGTCCAGAACGCCTACGGACTGTCCTCCGAGCAGTGGGTGCTCGTCCGCCCGGACGGATACGTCGCCGCTGTGGTCCACACCGCCGAACTCGGCGCTGTAGAAGCCTATTTGGACACCGTCGGCGTCCGCCCCCTCGCGGCGACGCGACCCCCCACCACGGAAGCGAGCACCGACATGCCCACAGAGACCTCTCCCGAGAGCACCGGCACTCCGCGCACCCGACGGGAGCACCGACAGGTCCGAAGCGCCGCCGAGCAGCGGCTCGCCACTGCCCAACGCGAACTCCACCAACTCTCGCGCCAGGTCCAGCGCGACCTGCGCAGCGTCCGACGGCACGGCGAGACGACCGCCATCGTCGCCCGCTCGAACTTCGCCGAACTCGCGGTCAAGAGCATCAACCGGCTGACCGCCAACTTCCGCACCGACCGCACCGATCAGTAGGGCTTCGCTCCTCGCCCACGACGGCCGTCACGTGGCGTCGAGGGCGTTGGTGATCGCCTTCACCCCGCCGTGCGCCGCGTACCCGCCGTCGACGGTGATCTCCGCGCCGTTGACGTAAGACGCCTCGTCGGACAGCAGGTAGACGACCAGTGGCGCCACCTCGTCGACCGTGCCCGCCCGGCCCTGCGGGGTCAGCGACAGGTGGGCCTGCACGAATACCGGGTTCGCGGACGCCATCAGCGGCGTCTCGATGTAGCCGGGGTGGATCACGTTCGTACGGATGCCGCGCGGCGCCAACTCCAGCGCGGCCACCTTCGACAGGCCGCGCAGCGCCCACTTGCTCGCGGTGTACGCGACCGCGTGATGCGCGGTGAGACCCGCGACCGAGCCGACGTTCACGATGGACGAGCTGGCCGGCATCAGCGGGGTGAGGGCCTGGATGCCGAGCAGGGCGCCTGTGGTGTTCACCGCGAACGCCCGGTTCCAGTCGGCGAGTTGGACGTCGCCGAGCCGCGCCCGCATGGGAATGCCCGCGTTGTTGACCAGGCCGTGCACTTCCGTGAGGGAGGCCGCGAGGTTCGCCCAGTCGTCCTCGGAGGACACGTCCAGGTGGCGATAGGTGACGTCCAGGCCGTCGGCGCGCAGGGACGCGGCGAGCTTCTCGCCCGCCTCGTCCAGGACGTCGGTCGCCACCACCGTCGCCCCCTCCCGGGCCGCGGCCGTCACCTCGGCGGCTCCCTGACCCTGCGCGGCCCCGGTGACGACGACGGTACGACCGGCCAGACGCGTGCGGCTCACGGCTACCTCCAAGGGATGCGGGCTGTCTCCCGTCCACGCTAGGAAGCCGCGGTCAGCTCCGGAAACGCACGATCGGCATGGGTGGCATCCGCGCCGACGATCTCCCGCACCACCGGGTCGTTCAGCGACGCGCCCACCTCGCGGACCGTCTCCCGCAGCCAGCGGTGCGCCGGGTCCGCGTGCCGGTTGTGGTGCCAGTACATGGCCTCCACGAGCGGTACGTCGGGGAAGGGAGTCGGTACGACGGCACAGCGCGCGAATCCCTCGTAGCGCCGGGCGAGCCGCTCGGGCACCACGGCGACCAGGTCGGTGCCGCTCACCAGGAACGGCAGCACATTGAAGCCGGGCGTGCTGACCTGCACCCGAGGTGTGATGCCCAACGTCTCCAACTGCCGGTCGGCAGGCGTGAGTTTGCCGACGGCGCAGGCCGCGTGGGGCATCTCGGCGAGGTCGCGCAGCGAGAGCCGCCCGTCCACCAGACGCGGGTTGTCCGGGTCGACCAGACACACGAACCGGTCGTGCATCACGGCCTCGCTGACCCCCGGCAGCTGATAGCCGAGCGGCACGATCATCAGGTCGTGGCAGCGCAGATGGGTCTCGGTCTCCAGCTGCCCGATGACGATCGGGTGGAAGTCGATCCGGATGCCGGGGGCCTCCTGCGCGAGGGCCCGCAGCAGCGGTTCCACGAACACCGTCATGACGTAGTCGGACATCACGACCGAGAACCGCTGCCGGCTGCGCGACGGATCGAAGTGCCTGGTCAGCGACAGGGCCTCCTCCGCCTTGTGCAGGGAGGACTGGACGACCGGCAGCAGCCGCTCCGCGAGCGGCGTCAGCTCGTACTCGCGGCCCACCCGCACCAGCAGTTCGTCGTTGAAGTGCCGCCGCAGCCGGGCCAGGGAGCCGCTCATCGCGGACTGGCTGGTGGACAGCCGCACCCCCGCGTGGGTGACGTTCTTCTCCTCCAGGAGGGCTTCCAGAGCCACCAGAAGATTCAGGTCGATTGCTCCCAGACCCATGCGTGTGTCCTTCCGGCCGCGTCGTTGAAGCTCGGTGAAACCGGAGCGTAACGAGCGCCTTCCCGTCGAGGAAGGGGCCGGGAGGGAAGTCACAGGGATCCGATAGCTGCCATCGGATCCCCGGATGTGTGCAGGTCGGAAGGCATACCGATGGGCGGGGCTACGGCCTCGGGGTCCGGCCGCGCTTGCGGGCGCGTGGCAGATACACGTCCGTACGGCCGGGCACGACGCGGTTGGAGAGGGTGCCGAGGCGCTCCACCGCGAGGGTCACCTCGTCGCCGGGCTTGAGCGGCGGCGGGGTGCGTTCGCCGACCCGGCCCCAGTACTCGGCCAGCGAGCCCCAGCCGCAGGTGCCCGAGCCGAGGATGTCCCCGGGGCGCACCCACGCGTCACGGGAGGCGTAGGCGATCATCTCCTCGAAGGTCCAGGAGACGTTGGCGAGGGTGTCGCGGCCGATCAGCTCGCCGTTGAGGGTGACCGTCATCTCCAGGTCGAGGAAGCCGTCGGGGTCGCGCCGGTCCTCGACCTCGTCGGCGGTGACGAGGCAGGGGCCCAGCGTGTTCGCGAAGTCCTTGCCCTTGGAGAAGCCGAGCCCGAGGTTCTTCTCCGGCTTCTGCAGGTCCCGCGCCGACCAGTCGTTGAAGACCAGATAGCCGACGATGTGCTCGCGCGCCCGCTCCGGTGTGAGATCACGCCCGGCGCGGCCGATCACCACACCGACCTCCAACTCGAAGTCGAGCACCGAGCAGCCCGCCGGGACCGGGACCTCGTCGTGCGCGCCGTACGCCGCATGAGGGTTGGTGAAGTAGAAGTTGGGCGCCCGGTACCACTCCTCGGGCACGTGCTCCAGCCCGTCGAGGGACTTCGAGACCCCCTCGATGTGCGCCTCGAAACCGACGAAGTCCCGGATGGACGGCGGCTTCAGCGGCGGCAGCAGCCGCACCTGATCCACCGTCAAGTCGCTTGGCTCGCGCAGCGCTTCGGTACCGGCCGCGTGCAGGACGTCCTGTTCCAGCAGGGTCAGTACGGTGACCCCTTCGGGCAGTGGGTGAATGGTCCCGTCCCGGACCGCCCCGGCGCGCTCCACGCCCTCGTGCTCGTATGTCGCGAAACGCATCGCTCACTGCTCCCAGTGGTTGGTGTTGGTGACGGTCCCCGCGCTCAGATAGCCGGCGAAGAGCCCCTTGGGGTCGCGGGCGGCCCGGATCTCCCGCAACCGCTGCCACTGTTCGTCGCCCATGAACCTCAACTGCCGCACGGTGAAGTCCGAGTCACCGAGGTACTGGCCGGCCGTGACCGGCTGCATGTCCGCCATCGCGGCGTCCAGCCAGGTGCGCAACTCCGCGTCCCGCGCGGGGTCGTCATGGATGACGTACGTGGCGCAGTAGATCTCCGACTGCAACGAGAAGGCCATGTCCGGGAGTTGACGCAGCGGCGCCATGGAGAACCAGATGGTGAAGGTCTGCCGGGTGGGCTGTTCGGTGAACGCCCTGCGGATCGCCGGGACGACCTCGTCGGCGGGGCCGGTCAGCCAGGCGTTGTCGACCAGGTAGCGGTGGCCCTCGGGGTTGGCCATGCGCTGGCCCGCCAACTGCTCTGTCAGCGTGGTCTGTTGGGCCTCCACGCGGAACAGGGCTTGGTCCGCGTACGGGTTGGCGTGCAGCGGCGCCAGTGCCTCGGCCGCCTCCTTTGCGGTGTCGGTCATCGATACGCCCGTGACCAGCAGCACCGGTTCGTCCAGGTTGGGCGGTGTCTGGGTGAGCGCGACGATCTCCACCAGGTCCGAGACCGTGTGGTGCATGCCGTGCAACCAGGTCATGACCTCGTCGAACAGGTCCAGCGGGTAGGCGTGCACGGTGTGTCCGAGGTACCTCGGCAGCGGGCGGGTCCGCAGGTGGAAGCGGGTGACGATGCCGAAGAAGCCCGGGCCCGCTCCGCGTGCCGCCCAGAACAGGTCGCTGTGCCGCGTCTCGTCGGCGCGCACCAAGTCGCCCTCGGCGGTGACGACATCGAGCGCCACGATGTTCTCCGCCGCCCAGCCCCAGCCCCGCGCGTTCCAGCCCTGCCCGCCCTGGAGCAGGAAGCCGCCGATGCCGACGGAGGGGCAGTGTCCGCCGTTGAAGAAGCGGCCGAACTCGCCGAGATACGGGTTGAGTTCGTCGCCGCCCTTCACGCTGGGTGTCGCCGTCACGATCCCGGTCCCGGGGTCGTACGCCATCTCGCGGAAGCCTCCGAGGTCGATCAGCAGCGCGTCCTCGCGCACCGACCAGGCGGCCCAACTGTGCCCGCCGGAGCGGACGGCCACCTGCCAGCCGCGTTCGAGGGCGAGCCGTACCCCCTCCACCACGTCCTGCTCGGACTCGGCCATCAGTACGGCCGCCGGTGAACGGTCCTGCGGGAGACGGGCGTTGAAGACCCGCCCGAAGCACGCCGCCTCGAAGTCCTCGTCGTCGGGGAGGTGGAGGGTGCCGGAGAAACGGTTGAGGTTCACGCGCGTACTCACTTGATCGCGATCGGGTTGACGGGGGCGCCCACCGCGCCGGTCACCGGCAGCGGCGCGGCGACCAGCAGGAACTCGTGGACGCCGTCGGCCGCGCAGTCCTCGGCCAGTGCCTCCAGGTCCCACATCTCGCCCAGCGGGAGGCCCATGTTGGGGATCGCTATCTGGTGCAGCGGGGACATCGCGGGCTGCGGGAACTCGTAGGGCCGTACCTCAAGTCCCCAGGTGTCGGAGGCGATCGCCGCGATCTCGGTGCGGTGCAGCCAGCCGAGGGTGGTGAAGGAGAGGCCGGGCGCGTCACCTGCGGCGTAACCGCCCCATGCGCCGAGCCGTCGTACGCGGCCGAGTTGGCCGGTGCGGATCAGGACTAGGTCGCCGCGCCGGACCGAACTCGTCGCGCCCTGCGCCTCGATGGTGGCGCGCAGATGCTCCTCCAGGATGGGGAATCCGTCCGGGAGTTCACCGTGCTCGTCGCCGACCGCACGGCCCACGTCGAGCAGGACTCCGCGACCGGTGAAGGCGTCCTTCATGTGCTCGATGCCGGTGACCGAGTCGCCGTCGCCGTTGACGATGGTGCACGGACGGCCGTTCCACGCCTGCTTGTTGTCGTAGATGTGGCCCAGGCCGTCCCACTGTGTGGAGGCCTGCAAGGGCATCACGACGTGGTCGTCGGCGCCGCCGAAGCCGTGCGGGAAGCCCTGGGTGCCGGCTGCCGCGTCGGAGCCGGTGTCCTTCATGTAGTGCACCGGGTTGATACGGCCGCGGAAACCGCGCTGCGGGCCCGACTCGTTGAACTCCTGGGCGAGCGAGAAGGACCGCCCGCGCCGCACCAGGCCCACCGCGTGGGCGCGGATCGCGTCGTCGATGAAGTTCAGCGTGCCGAGCACATCGTCCTCACCCCAGCGACCCCAATTGCGGTAGGCGGAACGGGCCTTGGCGAGCTCTTCCTCGATCGGACCGAGGGCGGGGCGGGTCGTCATCGGGTGTGTCCTTTCAACAGCAGGTCGAGAGCGTTGCCCCCGGCGATCGCGGCCCGGTCGGCAGGAGCGAGCCCGGCCGCGTCCAGGCGGGCCACCGGGTCGTCGACACCCATGTCGAAGGGATGGTCGGTACCGAGAACGACCCGGTCCGCGCCCACCTCCTCGACGAGCCGGCGCAGCGCACGCGGGGTGTACACCAGCGCGTCGAACCACATCCGCCGCAGATAGGAGCTGGGCAACTCGGCGCAGCCGCGCGCGTCTTCGCGTACCCGCCAGGCGTGGTCCGAGCGGCCGATGTACGTCGGCAGATAGCCGCCACCGTGGGCCGCCACGAGCTTGAGGCGTGGAAAGCGGTCGAGGACACCGGTGAAGATGAGATGCGAGAGGGCGACCGTCGTCTCGACGGGCTGACCGACCGTGTTTCCCAGGTAGTTGGTCGCCAGGCGTTCGCCGAGCGAGCAGCCCCAGGGGTGGATGAACACGACCGCGCCCAGTTCCTCGGCCCGCTGCCACACCGAGTCGTGCGCGGGGTCGGCGAGTTCGCGGCCGTCGACCGTCGTGGAGACGCTGATGCCGTACAGGCCAGGGTCGTTGACCGCCTGGTCCAGCAACGCGACCGCGAGGTCCGGGTGTTGGAGCGGAACGGTGCCCAGGCCGAACAGCCGGTCCGGCGCGGTGGCGCAGTGGGCGGCCACGGCCGCGTTGACAGTACGGGCGAGTTGGATCGCGAGGTCCTGGTCCGCCCAGTAGTGGTGCATCGGCATCGGGCCGACCACCTGGATGTCGACGCCCATCGCGTCGAGGTCCGCGAGGCGGGTGGTGACGTCCGTCAACCGGGGTGCCAGACGCTGGAGTTGGGCGCGGTTGACGGCCAGGGACGCGGGAGAGTGGGCGCGCTGCTCGGCCGCGAGTTCGGCGGCGAGACCCGGAGTGCCGGCGACCAGGGCGTCGGCGGCGGGGACGGCGAGGTGGCCGTGGAAGTCGACCACGGGCGAGCCGGTCACGCCGCCGCCGTCAGGTTGTCCAGCGTCTCCGACATGATGCGGGCCGGGTCGGCGCCGGGCGTGCCCGGGTGGATCTCCCAGTCGGCGAGCCGCAGGGAGTTCTCCAGGACCATCCGCACCCGGGGGAGCCGCCTGGCCATGAAGCGGTCCAGGGCCTGGTCCGTCGGCTCGTCCGCCGTCACCAGCTCCGCCAGCAGCACCGCGTCCTCCATGCACATCGCCGCGCCCTGCGCGATCAGCGGGGGACAGGCGTGCGCGGCGTCACCGACGACCATTGCGCGGCCCCGGTGCCAGGGCTCGTCGACGAGGATCGCCTCGATCCAGCGGTAGTCGACCGCCGTGTCGTCGGGCAGTGAGGCCAGGATCTTCCCCCAGGTCCCGCCGTATCCGGCGCCGCGCTCGCGCAGCAGGGAGAGCGGGGCGCGCGGGCCGATGAGCGAGGTGTCGAGGTTCTCGTCGAGGAGGTAGGCGTAGCACTGGTCCGGCGAGATCGGGCTGTAGCCGGCCTTGAAACGGGGCCCGCCGTAGTACACCTCGGCACAGTCCATCTCGGCCGGGCGCTCCGCCACGACCCGGAAGATCGACATGCCGACGGGACGGGGCTTGGCGTCGATGCCGATCAGGGCGCGCATCGCCGAGTTGATGCCGTCGGCGCCCACGACGAGGTCGTAGCGGCCGGTCGAACCGTCCGTGAAGGCCACGTCCACATGGCCGGGCGACCGGTCGAGCCGGTCCACGCTCAGCCCGAGGCGCACCCGCACCCCGTGCCCGCGCACCGCGTCGCACAGCGCGTCCTGCAGATCCGACCGCAACGCGCCCACTGTGGACGGCAGTTCGGGCCCGCCGGTGTGCGGGGTGTTCAACTCGGTGATCAGCCCGCCGTCGGCCGAGCGCAGCCGCATGATGTCGAACGGCACCGCCCGGGCCAGCACCCGGTCCAGGACACCCACGGAACGCAGCGCCTTGAGCGCGTTGCCCTGGACGGTGATGCCATGGCCCACACCGAACCACTGCGGAGAGATCTCGACGAGCTCCACCTCGGCGCCCCGCTGGGCGAGCGCGAGACACAGCACGCTACCGGTGATGCCGCCGCCGACGACGAGCACCTTCTGTACGGGCATGGGCGATCCTTGCGAACGTAGAAGAAAGGAGTGGGGGTCACCGGGAGAAGCGCGGCCCGAGTTCATGGAAGTGCTCGACGGCCGGCGGCTCCGCGAAGAACGGTCCGACCAGAGCCCGCCAGCGCGCGAAGGGCTCGGACTCCCGGAAGCCGACCATGTGTGCCTCGACCGAGTCCCAGCCGACCAACAGCAGGAAGACTCCCGGCCGTTCGGCACCGCGCAGCAGCTCGGCCCAGCGGAACCCGTCGGCCTCGGCCAGCACCTCACGGGCCTTGCCGAACACCTCCGCGAACTCCCGCTCCCGACCCGCCTCGACGGTCAGCTCGGCATGCTCGACTATCACGTTCTTCTCCTCGGGAAAGTGGGTGCTCCGAGCCTGCGTGGGCGGTCGATCCACGGTCAACGGATCGAGGCATCGCCAAGGGGGACGTCATCCATCCCGTACGGCGATGGAGCCCCGGTTGAAGGCCCGCGCGGCCGGTGATGGCAGGCATCGCGGATCGCCATTTCCGCCGGGTCCCCGGGCTGCCTAGCGTCGAGGGCGAGCCCCCACCCGTACGAGGAGAGCGCCGTGCCCGATCCACAGCCCACCCATGCCGGACCCTTCGCACTCGGCACGTTCGCCCCCAGCGGTTCCGGTGAGGCGGACTTCCCCGGCCTGGTCACCGGCGACCGCGTGCGCGACCTCTCCGACCTCGTGCCGTCCGTCCGCGCGCTCGTCGAGGACTGGGACGACTGGCTGCCCCGGCTCGACGGCCTCGCCACCTCGGCGGACGACACCGGCACCTGGCACGAACTGGCCGCGCTGCGCGTCCTGACCCCGATCGAGCCCGGCCAGATCCTGCAGAGCGGCGCCAACTACCGCAAGCACGTGGTCGATCTGGTCGCCGCCGAGAAGGAGAGCGTGCACGGCGCCACCCCCGAAGAGGCCCGCGCCGACGCCGAGTCGATGATGGACGAACGCGCCCGCAACGGAGTGCCGTACGTCTTCCTCGGCTCCCCGCGCGCGATCAGCGGTCCCTACGACGACATCGTGCTCCCCGCGCACGGCGAGCAGCACGACTGGGAACTCGAACTCGCCCTCGTCATCGGGAAGTCGGGAAAGAACATCCCGGCCGAGGCGGCGATGGAGCACGTCGCCGGATACACGATCTCGAACGACCTCACCACCCGCGACCGCCTCTACCGGCCCGACCTCAAGGCCATCGGCACGGACTGGTTCACCGCCAAGAACGCCGACACCTTTCTGCCGACCGGACCTTTCCTCGTACCGGCCGCCTTCGTCGGAGACCCCAGTGACCTGCGGATCACCCTGCGCCACAACGGAGTTGTCCGCCAGGACGAGTCGACGAAGGACATGATCTTCGACATCCCGCGGCTCATCGCCTACGTCTCCACGACCACCACCCTGCGCCCCGGCGACCTGCTGCTCACCGGCTCCCCGGCCGGCAACGGCGCGCACTGGGGCGTCTTCCTGAAGCCCGGCGACGTCGTCGAGTCGGAGATCACCGGCCTCGGCCACCAGCGCAACACCGTCAGGAGCGGACAGTGACCTTCCAGCCCATCACCCATCTGCGCCATGTCGACCTGGCCGTACCGGACTTCGCCCGCCAGCGCGCCTTCTACGGCACCACCTGGGGCCTGACCGAGGTCGCAGGCGACAGCGGTGTCGCCTTCTTCGCGGCCGAGGGCAGCCCCGAGCAGTACATCGTGCGTATCAGAGAGGACGCGCGGAAGCGGATGGACCTGGTCGCCTTCGGCGCCGTCTCACCGGCCGCCGTTGACGAGCTGCACGGGCGGCTCGGGCGGGCCGGGGTCCAACTCCTCGGCGAGCCAGGCGCGTTGGACACCCCGGGCGGTGGCTACGGCTTCCGGTTCTTCGACCCGGACGGACGGGTCGTCGAGGTCTCCGCCGACGTCGCCACCCGCACCCACCGGAAGATCGAGGAACGCGAGGCGATCCCCGTCCGGCTCTCGCACTGTGTGGTCAACTCCCAGGACCCGGAAGGGCTCCGGGACTTCTACGTCCAGCACCTCGGGTTCCGGCTCACCGACACCCTGTACTCGACGCACATGGGCGACCTCATGTACTTCCTGCGGTGCAGCCCGCTCCACCACTCCTTCGCGATCGCCCGGGGACCCCATGTCTCCCTGCACCACGCCTCGTTCGAGATGCGCGGGGTCGAGGAGTACATGCGCGGCACCGGGCGGGCGCTGCGCGCCGGGACCCGGCTCACCTGGGGGCCCGGGCGGCATCTCGCGGGCGACAACACCTTCTCCTACTTCCACGACCCGCACGGCAACACCGTCGAGTACACGACCGAACTCGCCGTCCTCGAAGAGGACTTGTGGCACCCGGGCCGCCATGACGTCGACGACCCGATCACCCAGGACCAGTGGGGCACCGCCGACCCGATGAGCGAGTCGGTCGCCAAGGAGCAGTTCAACGATCCCGACGTGCTGTTCGAGGCGCCGCCGGTCTGACCCCCGTCCGACACCCCCCTCTGTCGCGAACCACCCGCAGAAAGGCCGCAGTTGTGGCAACGATCCTGAAGCACGCCGTGCCCAAGTCAGAGGTGACCGCCTCGCTCGACCAGGTGCGGGAGACCGTGACCGGCGTCATCGCGGACATCCGTGAGCGCGGCGACGACGCGGTGCGCGCCTACTCCGAGAAGTTCGACAAGTGGACTCCGGAGTCCTTCCGGCTGTCCGACGAGGAGGTCGAGAAGATCATCGCGTCGGTGCCGCAGCAGGTCATCGACGACATCCGCTTCGTCCAGGACCAGGTGCGCACCTTCGCCCGCCATCAGCTCGACTCCCTGCGGGAGTTCGAGGTCGAGACCCTTCCCGGCGTGCGGCTCGGGCAGAAGCACATCCCCGTGCAGGCGGCGGGCGCCTACATCCCCGGTGGCCGCTACCCGCTCACCGCCTCCGCCCACATGACCATCGTCACCGCCAAGGTCGCGGGCGTGCCCCGGGTCGTCGCCTGCACGCCACCCATCCACGGCGAGATACCGGCCGCCACCGTCGCCGCCATGCACCTCGCCGGCGCCGACGAGATCTGGCTGCTCGGCGGAGTGCAGGCGGTGGCCGCCATGGCCGTCGGGACGGACACGATGCGGCCGGTGAACCTCGTCGCCGGACCCGGCAACGCCTATGTCGCCGAGGCCAAGCGGCAGCTCTTCGGGGAGATCGGCATCGACCTGTTCGCCGGGCCGACCGAGATCCTCGTCCTCGCCGACGAGCGGGCCGACCCGTTCGTGTGCGCCGTCGACCTGCTCTCCCAGGCCGAGCACGGCCCGGACTCCCCGGCCGTCCTCATCACCACCTCCCGCGAGCTCGCCGAGCAGACCGTCGCTGAAGTCGAACGACTCCTGCCCGGCATGCCCACCCGCGACTTCGCCGGGCCCGCCTGGCGCGATCACGGCCAGGTGCACGTCGTCGACACGCTCGACGAGCTGTACGCCCTCGCCGACGAGTTCGCCTTCGAGCATGTGGAGGTGCTGACCGCCGAACCGCGCCTCGCGCTGGAGCGCATGAGCCAGTACGGCGCCCTGTTCCTCGGTGAGGGCACCTGTGTGTCGTTCGGCGACAAGGTCATCGGCACGAACCATGTGCTGCCCACACGTGGTGCCGCGCGCTATACCGGCGGCCTGTGGGTGGGGAAGTACCTCAAGACGGTGACCTACCAGGAGGTCACCGACACCGACTCCCAGGCGCTGCTCGGCCGACTGTGCGGGCGGGCGGCCCGCGTCGAGCTGTTCGAGGGACACGCGCGCTCCGGTGACGTACGGGCCGCGAGGGCGGCGGGCGACGAGCTGCCCTGGAACACCGCATGACCCTGGACGGTCGTACAGCGCTCGTCACCGGTGGCGGCGGACCGCTGGGACGCGCCTTCGCGCTGGCCCTCGCGGACGCAGGCGCCCGGGTGATCCTGGTCGGGCGCAACGAGGCGGCGCTCGCGGAGGCGGCGGCACAGGTGGAGAAGGACGGCGGACAGGCCCGCACCGGAGTGTGTGACGTCTCCGATCCGTCGGCCGTCGACGCGCTGGCCGCCGAACTCGCCGACGAGGACGTGTCGTTGCTCGTCAACAACGCCGGAGTCGCGGGACCCGTCCGGCCCCTCGTCGACATCGAGCCGGACGAGTGGGACGACGTGTTCGCCGCCAACGTCCGGGGCGTCTATCTGCTGTGCCGGGCCTTCCTGCCGCCGATGCTCGCGGCCGGACGCGGTGACATCGTCAACGTCGCCTCGGTCAGCGGCAAACGCCCGCTGCTCAACCGCACCCCGTACACCGCCTCCAAGATGGCGCTGCTCGGCCTGACCCGGACGCTCGCCGGGGAGGTCGGGCCGCAGGGGGTCGCGGTCAACTCCCTTTCCCCGGGCCCGGTTCGGGGCCCGCGCATGGACCGCAACTTCCGGCTCACCGCCGAACTGACCGGCTGCACGGTCGCCGAGGCCGAACGCGACTTCGCCTCCCGGGCCGCGCTCGGCCGGCTCGTGGAGGAGCACGAGGTCGCTCAGGCGTTGGTGGCGATGCTCGCGATGCCCGGCCTGTGCGGGGCCGACATCGACCTGTCGGCGGGGATGATCGCCCCGTCGTAGCTGAACGGGTTGCGAAAAATGGCGAGGTGGACGGCCGGCGAGCCGCCCGCCTCGCCGCCGTGTTCAAGCTCGTGCTCCCGCTATGACGACTCTGTGTGACCGCCATGAAATGGTCGGCGTGATCCGAGGCATCGGACTCCCATATGTGTGTGCCGACCGCCTATTCCCTGGTTCTCATGGCTGCTTCACTCCCTCGTGCGCACCTTCGGTGCCTCCGCCGGGCCGTCCGCACCCCGCGTTCGACGGCCGGCCGGTCACACTGCGCAACGGCGCATCGATCCCTGGGAAGGCAAGCAATGACGCTGATCACCCGACGTTCGGTCCTGATCGCCGGTACCGCCACGGCCGGAGCCGTACTGGTGCCGGCGGTCTCCGCCACCGCCGCGCCGACGGCCGAGAAGGCTTCGGGCACGCGGATCTCGGTCGGATCCGGTGAGACGTACACGGTCTCCGCGACCACCCGCGTGAGCGAGCTGTCCATGGCCGACGGCGGCACGATCGTCGCCCCGGACGGCTCCAGCCTCTCGCTGACCGTCGACGGCGTGGAGACCGGCCAGCTGCTCACCGCCACCGGCGCCACGGCCACCCTGATCCAGGCGGGCACCTACCGGGGCGATGTCGTCCTGACCGTCACCGCGGCCAACGAGGTGACGTACGAGACGCTCACCTTCCCCTTCCGGCAGGCGGTCTACGTCGACGGCGACGGCGTGGTCAAGGACAAGTCCGTCCTCGCGGCCGTCCTCGGCGGCAAGCTCACCGACGCCTACGCGAAGAATGTGTCGATCACCTCGACCGGAGAGTGCTTCGACGGCGTGTACGTCCAGGACGCCACTTACACACTCGACCGGCCCTCCATCTCCCTTACGGGCAACGGCCGTTGCGACTTCGCGGGCTACGGCGCCGCGGTCGTCGGCGACGGATCGTCGACCACGCTCGTCGTGGACGGCGCCCGGATCGACAACAAGGGAGTCGTCCGCACCGCCGTCATCGCCAACGACGGCGCCAACGTCATCGTCAAGGACTCCGTCCTCCGTGCCCGCAACGGCGTACTGCCCGCCGACTACCAAGCCACCGTCGAGACGCCGTACATGGAGTCCGTGCCCTGGATGCTCGGCCTCGACGGCAACGTCCGCGCCACCAACCTGATCGGCAAGAGCACCAAGGCCACCTACCTCAACTCCACCATCGTCTCGGAGACTTGGGGCGCGCTTTCGGTGGAGGGCGGCAGCGGCCTCAAACTGACCGCGATCAACAGCCACTTCGGCAACACGGGGGAGTACGGCTACGGCACCTACGCCATCGGCGACGCGACCGTACGCGTACTCGGCTCCCGGCTCGACGTCGGCAGCTACGCGACCATCATCGCGGGCCCGGCCGCGGTCGTGCACTACGGCGACAGCACCGGGGCCGCGGTCGCCGCGCTCAACACCGAGCTGGAACTGGGGTTGTCCAAGAGCGAGTTGGCGTCGATCCCGGTACGCAGGACCGTCGTGAACTCCGGGCACTTCGGCTACATGTTCTTCGGGACCGGCCAACTCACCCTCGACGGCGGCACGGTGATCAACTCCGAGCGGGCCACCTTCCTCAACAAGGGCCAGCAGACCGCGATCAGCGTCGACGGCTCCCAGGGCGCCCGACTCAACCCGCGCGACGGGATCATCCTCCAGATGATCGAGCTCGACGACCCGGGCCCGGTCCCGGTCAACGGCAAGATGATGAACATCGGCGTCTACACCGAGCCCACCGGTGACCCGGCGAAGGACGCGAGCTTCGACCCGACCGCCGTGCACGCCACCGACGGAGCCGCCACCTTCAACTCCATAGCTTTGAAGGGCGACTTCTACAACGGCATGCGCAAGGGCAAGAACATGGTCCTCACCTTCGCGGACGCGAGCATCGAGGGCGTCATCTCCGCGACGGCGGCCAAGCACCGGGTGTCCAGCATCGACGCGTCGACCTTCTACGAGCTCGGCATCGTCACCAACACCGCGCAGGCCGCCGTCAACAACGGCGCGATCGTGCAGCTGAACAGCGGCTCGACCTGGACGGTCACCGGCACCTCGTACCTGACCCGGCTCGCCCTCGCCGCCGACGCGACCGTCAAGGCGCCCCGGGGCAAGAAGGTCACGCTGACGGTCGACGGGGCGGCCACGGCCATCACGGCCGGCCAGACCTACACGGGCGCCCTCACGCTGACCGTCGCGTGAGCGAGGGCGGAGGCGCGAGGCCCGCACTTCACACGAGCCGCGCCTCCGCCGCCTTGGCGATCTGCTCGAACTGCGCGGCCATGGCCTCCTGGAGAGCCTGGGCACCCGACAGCGGACGGACCATGACCATCAGGTCGTCGATCAGGCCCTCGTCGTTGATGTGGATGAAGTCGCACCCGGTGAGCCGACGGTCGCCGACCCGCGCGCTGAAGACGAGCGCGTGGTCGGGGCCGTCCGGGTCGCCGATCTCCCGCTCGTACCGGAAGTCCTCGAAGACCCGCGCGACGGCGTGCAGGATCGCCGCGGTGATCGCCTTCCCGGGATACGGCTTGAACACGACCGGACTCGTGAAGACCACGTCCTCCGCCAGCAGCGCCTCGACGGCCTCCATGTCCTGCGCCTCGACCGCCTCACGGAACGCACGCATCGGCTCACCTCATAGTCAATTAGTTGAGTAGGTGTGGATGA
The DNA here is from genome assembly GCF_033194735.1 of Streptomyces sp. W16. Lineage (NCBI taxonomy): Bacteria > Bacillati > Actinomycetota > Actinomycetes > Kitasatosporales > Streptomycetaceae > Streptomyces > Streptomyces sp. W16. The sequence goes on along the minus strand of NZ_JAWOAI010000089.1, from coordinate 7,560 downwards.
GACTAATCAACCGCTGTTAGCGTGTCCACATGTCCCTCAAGTACGCGGTCCTCGCGGCCCTCCTGGAAGGCGAGGCCTCGGGCTACGAGCTGGCCAAGACCTTCGACGTTTCGCTGGCGAACTTCTGGCCCGCGACACCGCAGCAGCTCTACCGCGAACTGGAGCGCCTGGCCCAGGACGGACTGATCCAGGCACGGGTCGTACAGCAGGAACGCAGGCCCAACAAAAGGATGTTCACGCTCACCGAGGCAGGCCGGCGCGACCTCGACACCTTCGCCGCCGAGCCGCCCAGGCGCCCCACCGCCATCCGCGACGAATTCCTCATCAAGATCCAGGCCATGGACGGCACCGACCCCGCCGTCATCCGCGAGCTGATCGAGGAGCGCGGATCGTGGGCGCGCGGCAAGCTGGACCGCTACGAGCGCCTGCGTGACCATCTCCTCGCCGGTCGGACCGAGGAGGAGTACCTCCGGGACGCCGACCGCATCGGGCCGTACCTCACGCTGATGGCCGGGATCACCTTCGAGGAGGAGAACCTGCGCTGGTGCGAACGCGTTCTCGCGATCCTGAAGCAGCGGGTTGCCCTAGGCTGACCCGGATGTTCAGCCCCGAAGGTCCCAGTCTGCGTGAACTCGCCGTCCAGGCACTGTCGTCCGTCGAGCACGGCTACGACCTCCTCGCGCCCAAGTTCGACCACACCCCCTTCCGGACACCGGCCCCGGTGCTCGACGCGGTCGCCTCGACACTGCGGCGCATCGGGCCCTTCGACGACGGACTCGACCTGTGCTGCGGCACCGGAGCGGGCGCCGACGCGCTGACCACGGTGTGCCGGAAGAGCGTCACCGGCGTCGACTTCAGCGCGGGCATGCTCGCGGTCGCGCGAGAGCGCGTGAAGAGCGACGAACCCCGTGTCTCATGGGTGCGCGGTGACGCCCGGGCCCTGCCGTTCCGGGCCGACTTCGACCTGGTGGTCAGCTTCGGCGCGTTCGGGCACTTCCTGCCCCGCGAACTGCCGGGGCTGTTCGGCCAGGTCCACTCGGTGCTGCGGCCCGGCGGACGCTTCGCGTTCCCCGTCCTGGCGCCGCCGCGCCCCACCTCACCCGCGTACTGGATGCTGTCCGGCTTCGACGCGGTGATGAAGGTCCGCAACGCCGTCTGGCGACCGCCCTTCGTCATGTACTACCGGGACTTCCAACCCGGTTTCGTACGGCGGGAGTTGCAGCGGATCGGCTTCGACGTCGAGCTGTACGCCCTGCCCGAGTTCGGGCGCCGGGGTGACGGCAGCCCGCGGGCGCGGATGGTCGCGGCGCGGCGGCGGCCGTAGGGGCTCCATTGTCGGGAGATGGGTGATCTCCTACGCTGGGCGAGCGTGTGGTCAAGAGTGCTGTCCGGGAACGGAGTTGCGCATGCTCAGCAAGGGTGAAGCCGCCGAGGCCGTCCGGCAGGCCAAGGTGAAGACCGGTGTCACATGGGCCCAGTTGGCGGAGGCCGTGGGCCGGCCGCTCGCCTGGACCACCGCGGCCCTGCTGGGGCAGCACCCCATGAACAAGGACGAGGCGGCGACGGCCGCAGCCCTCCTCGAACTCGGCGAGGACGCCGCCCTCGCCTTCCAACTCCAGCCGACCCGCGGCGCGTTGGACGCGGCGGTGCCCGTGGACCCCACGATCTACCGGCTCTACGAGGTCATCCAGGTCTACGGCCCCACCATCAAGGAACTGATCCACGAGCAGTGCGGCGACGGCATCATGAGCGCCATCAACTTCCGCCTCGACGTCAGCCGGGTGCCCGACCCCGCCGGTGACCGGGTCGTCATCACCCTCGACGGGAAGTATCTGCAGTACCAGTGGGAGTGACCGCGGCTCCAACTTCATTGATTCCGGAGGGTGTTGAGCCGCGCCGCCTGGCGGGTCAGATGGTCGCGTTCGGCGAGGTTCGGCGCCTTGTGCGCCGCCTCCGCGTACAACCGGGCCGCCGTCGTCGGGTCGCCGTCCCGTTCGTGGAGGTAGGCCGACACCGCCGTATGACGGGGGAGCGAGTCGTCCAGTGCCGCGAGCGCGGCCAGGCCGGCGCGCGGGCCGTCGGCCTCGCCGACCGCCACCGCGCGGTTGAGGCGGACCACCGGGCTGTCGGTCAGACCGACGAGTTCGTCGTACCACTCCACGATCTGCACCCAGTCCGTCTCCTCGGCGGCGGGCGCGTCCGCGTGCAGCGCCGCGATCGCGGCCTGCGCCTGGAACTCGCCCAACCGGTCGCGCGCGAGGGCGAGTTGGAGGATCGTGACGCCCTCGGCGATCAACGCGGTGTCCCACCGCCCGCGATCCTGCTCGGCGAGCGGCACCAGGCTGCCGTCCGGCGCGGTCCGGGCGGCGCGCCGGGCGTGGTGCAGCAGCATGAGCGCGAGCAGGCCCGACACTTCCGGGTGGTCGATCACGCCCGCGACCTGACGGGTGAGCCGGATGGCCTCGGCGGCGAGGTCGACATCGCCGGAGTAGCCCTCGTTGAAGACCAGGTAGAGAACGCGCAGCACGGTGGCCACATCACCGGGCTGGTCGAACCGCACACCGGAGACGGTGCGCTTCGCCCGGCTGATGCGCTGCGCCATGGTCGCCTCGGGCACCAGATAAGCCTGCGCGATCTGGCGCGTGGTGAGCCCACCGACGGCGCGCAGCGTGAGCGCGACCGCCGACGACGGCGTCAACGACGGGTGCGCGCACAGGAAGTAGAGCTGGAGCGTGTCGTCCGCCGAGGGCGCGGATCCGGGTGCCGGCTCCTCGTCGAGGCGGTCCTCACGTCTACGGCGGGCGGTGTCCGCCCGCGTCGCGTCGAGGAACCGCCGCCAGGCCACCGTGACCAGCCACCCCTTCGGGTCGCGCGGCGGATCGTCCGGCCAGACCCGGACCGCCTCGACCAGCGCGTCCTGTACGGCGTCCTCGGCCGCCGCGAAGTCTGCTCCGCGGCGGACGAGGATCCCGAGCACGCTCGGCGTGAGGCTCCTCAGCAGGACCTCGTTCACTTGAAGGTGCACTCCGTGGTGGTCGAGTGCACGCCCAGGAACGGGCGCAGCTCCAGCCACTCGTGGATCGGCCTGCCACCGGCCCCGGGGGCGGCCGACAGCTCACCGGCCAGTTCTACGGCGCGCTCGTAGCTGTCGACGTCGATGATCATCCAGCCGGCGATGACGTCCTTGGTCTCGGCGAACGGCCCGTCGGTGACCGGCGGGCGCCCCTCGCCGTCGTAGCGGACGAACGTCCCCTCGGGGGAGAGCGCCTGGCTGTCCACGTACTCGCCGGTCTTCTCCAGCCGGGCCGCGAAGTCGTTCATGTACTGCACATGGGCCGTGATCTCCTCGGGCGCCCACTGGTCCATGGGGACGTCGTTCACGGCGGCGGGGGCGCCGCGGTAGTGCTTCAGCAGCAGGTACTTTGCCATGGTCGTTCTCCTCGGTGCTGGTGCGACCCATTGTGGACGCGTTCACCTCGGGGACGGAGCCGGGCGCGGGTTCTCGACATCGGCGGGCAGATTTTTCCGCACGAGTTTCGCGAGATCTGCGGGGGAGGGTGGAAAGGGAGGCGTACTCACTCCTCTTCCCTTCTTAACGTATAGCGCACCGGGGGGCTTGCGGCAAGGCCCCCGTGGTACCGCAGAATGTCCGGCCTGAGGGCATGACCTGCGGAAATGGGAGTCGCGAATGCGTGTGTTGTTGACGACGTGGGGATCGCGCGGGGATGTCGAACCCGTCGCGGGACTCGCCGCCCGACTGCTGGAACTCGGCGCGGAGGTAAGCGTTGCCGCGCCGCCGGACGAGGAGTTCGTGGCACTGCTGGACAGGGCCGGTGTGCCGCTGGTGCCGCTCGGTCCGACGGTTCGCTCGGTGGTGACCGCGGCGAAGCCGCCGACGGCGGCCACCGCGTTCCGGCTCGCACCCGAGCTGGTCGCCGCCCGGTACGAGACGCTGATGCCGGCGGCCGAGGGGTGCGACGTACTGCTGGCGAGCGGTCTGATGCCGACCGGCGCCCGCTCGGTGGCCGAGAAACTGGGCATCCGCTACGTGTTCGCCTGCTTCCACACGGCCGGTCTGCCGTCGTCGAAGCACCGGCCGCTGGCGCGGCCCGGCCATCAGTCCTCGCCGGACGAGACCGACATCAAGGTGCTGTGGGACGAGGACGCCCAGCGTGTGAACGCCCTCTACCGCGAGGCCGAGAACCGGCACCGGGCGGCGATCGGCCTGCCGCCGGTCGACAACGTCCGCGACCACGCGTTCACCGAACGGCCGTGGCTGGCCTCGGACCCGGACCTGTTCCCGTGGCAGGACCAGACGGATCTCGACCTCGTCGTGACCGGACCCTGGATCCTGCCCGACGAACGCCCGCTCCCCGCGGATCTGGAGACGTTCCTGAAGGCGGGCGAGCCGCCGGTGTACGTGGGCTTCGGCAGCATGGCACTGCGTACCTCGCCCGACATGGCCCGGGACGCCGTCGCAGCGGTGCGGGCGCACGGCCGCCGCGTCGTTCTCGGCCGCGGCTGGGCGGAGCTGGCTCCGATCGACGACCGGGACGACTGCTTCGTCGTGGGCGAGGTCAATCACCAGGCGCTGTTCCGCCGGGTGGCCGCGGTCGTGCACCACGGCGGTGCGGGCACCACGACGGCGGCCACGCAGTCCGGCGCACCGCAGGTGGTCGTGCCGCAGATCGTGGACCAGCCATACTGGGCCGCACGGGTTGCCGAACTGGGCATCGGCGTGGCACACGACGGGCCGACGCCGACCTACGACTCCCTGTCGGCCGCTCTCACCACCGTCCTGACCCCGGAGGTCCGGGCCCGGGCACGCACGGTGGCCGGCATCCTCCGCACCGACGGGACGACAGTGGCCGCGAAGATGCTCCTCGACCCGGCCGCCGGGGAAAGGACGCCCACACGCGCGTGAACCGGCCCGACCCCGAACACGAGAACCCGTACGCACCGGTCCACACGGCCTGCCGCCCGCACGGCCGTGAGCGACCGCAGATCGGAATTGATGCCGTGAACCCCCTGACCACCAGCGCCTTCGACCTTCCCGACCGGCTCTCCGCCAAGGCCGACCCGGCGCTGATCGCCGGCGACGAGCAGCACTTCGCGGCCATCGCGGAGTCCCTGGACCAGTCGATCGCGGAACTGACCGAGCGCCTCGACGCCGAGCGCAGGGCGCCCGGGGGCATCGGCCGGGCGGCGATGGACCGGGACACGGAGATCCACCGGCTGACCACACGGCTGCGGACACTACGTCGCTTCGGCCTGGACCTGTGCCTCGGCCACATGGTCGACGCCAACACATCCGAGCCCGTCTACATCGGGCGGCTCGGCCTCACGGACAGCACGGGCCGACGGCTGCTGCTCGACTGGCGGTCCCCGGCGGCCGAGCCGTTCTTCGGCGCCACCCACGCCAACCCGATGGGCCTCGCGAGCCGCCGCAGGTACCGCTGGACCCGCGGCCGGATCAGTGACTACTGGGACGAGGTGTTCACCGCCGACGGGTTCGCGGGCCACGCCGCCCTCGACGACCAGTCCGCCTTCATCGCCAGCCTCGGCGGCAACCGCTCGGGCCGGATGCGCGATGTGCTCGGCACCATCCAGTCCGACCAGGACGCCATCATCCGCGCCGGATCACGCGGCGCGCTCGTCGTCGACGGCGGCCCCGGCACCGGCAAGACCGTCGTCGCCCTGCACCGCTCCGCCTACCTCCTCTACTCCGACCCGCGCCTCGGCCACCGCAGGGGCGGTGTCCTGTTCGTCGGTCCGCACCGGCCCTACCTGGACTACGTCGCCGACGTCCTCCCCAGCCTCGGCGAGGAGGGCGTGCAGACCTGCATCCTGCGGGACCTCGTCGCCGAGGGCGCCGCGGCGGCCGTGGAGCCCGACCCGGAGGTGGCCCGGCTGAAGTCGTCCGTGCAGTTGGTGCGGGCGATCGAGCCGGCCGCCCGGTTCTACGAGGAGCCGCCCGGCAAGGGCATGAACGTCACCACGCACTGGTCCGACATCTGGCTAAGTGCCGAGGACTGGGCCGTGGCGTTCGAGGCGGCCGAACCCGGTACCCCGCACAACGAGGGACGCGAGCAGGTCTGGCAGGAACTGCTCACGATCCTCGTCGACAAGCACGAGGACACCACCCCCGCCCAGGACGGCGCGGTCACACCGGCCCTGCTCCGCAAGTCGCTGCGCCAGAACCGCGAACTGCTCACGGCCTTCAATCGCGCGTGGCCGCTGCTCGAAGCGGCCGACCTCGTCGGAGACCTGTGGACGGTACCGGCGTACCTCCGCAAGTGCGCCCCCTCGCTGAGCCGCGAGGACGTCCAGCGGCTGCAGCGCGCGGACGCCCAGGCCTGGACGGTGTCCGACCTGCCGCTGCTCGACGCGGCGCGACAGCGGCTCGGCGACCCGGAGTCGGCGCGCCGCAAGCGCCGGCAGGAAGCCGCCGTCGCCGCCGAACACGCCCGCAGGACCGACGTCATCGACAGCCTGCTGCAGAACGTCGAGATCGACGAGAGCGAAGGCGCGATGGGCATGCTGCACGGACAGGACCTGCGCGACGCACTGATCGACGAGGCCGCCCAGCCCGGCATCGAACCCGACCTGCTCGCCGGGCCGTTCGCGCACATCGTCGTGGACGAGGCCCAGGAACTCACCGACGCGGAATGGCAGATGCTGCTCCTGCGCTGCCCGTCCCGCAGCTTCACCATCGTCGGTGACCGCGCCCAGGCCCGGCACGGCTTCACGGAGTCGTGGCAGGAACGGCTGAAGCGGATCGGCCTCGACCGGATCGACCTGGCCCACCTGACCATCAACTACCGCACCCCGGAAGAGATCATGACGGAGGCCGAGCCGGTCATCCGTGCCGTACTCCCGGACGCCAATGTGCCGACCTCCATCCGCAGCAGCGGCATCCCCGTCGTCCACGGACCCGTCTCGGACCTGGAGTCGGTCCTCGACTCCTGGCTCGGCGCGCACACCGAGGGGATCGCCTGTGTCATCGGCGACCCGTCCTTCGGGGCGACGCCCCGCGTCCGGTCGCTGACTCCCGAACTGTCCAAGGGACTTGAGTTCGACCTGGTCGTGCTCGTCGACCCGGAGACGTTCGGCGAAGGCATCGAGGGAGCCGTCGACCACTATGTGGCGATGACCCGGGCGACCCAGCAGCTCGTCGTCCTCACGAGCGAGTAACGCCGTTCGGCACGCGGCGAGTTCGGCCCCGGGCCCGCCGCGCGCCATGGTCCGGCCCGGGGCTCAGCCCGCCGACGGAACCGTGAACTCGTAGATCAGGGCGTCCTGTTGGGCCTCCACGACCAGGTCGGTGATCTCCAGCGGACGGGCGTACTGGTCGTGCACGCGCCGGGTCACCCGCACCGAGGGCGCGTTCGCGACCTGGGTGATGGCGTCCCGGTGGTGCAGGGTCAGACCGGCCCGGCGCATCCAGTCGTAGGCGCGCCGGAGTTGGGCGGTCGCGGCGCCGTCGGCGCGGTCGCGGTAGCGGGCCAGTTCCGCCACCTCGGCCAGCGCCACCGCCGAGAAGAGATCGGAAGAGCGTCG
>NZ_JAWOAI010000088.1:0-24646 GCF_033194735.1 Streptomyces sp. W16 | reverse complement strand
GGACGTGCCGACGAGCAGCGCGGCGAAGGTCTGGCCGGTGACCGGGACCGGGGAGCCCGGCACGGGCACGGAGAGCTGGGCGGCGAGGCCGGTGAGCGCGGCGCCGCCGAGCACGAGGGCGATGTCCCGGACGCGGGAGGCGGGCAGCAGGTCGGCGAGGACCTGTCCGGGGCGGGCGGTGGCGACGGCGGTACTCAAGGGGACTCCGCAGGTTGACGGGGGTACAGGGGGACTCCGTGACGCTATCCCAGGGCCCTTCGGCCGATCACCGTCAGCGCTCGACAAAGGCTTCGGCGCGGACTTGGTGGGCTCCGCACAAAGGCTGCCCGTTACACGCGCTCGGGCGTGATGCCCATCACTCGGACCCCGTGCCGTCTCGCACACCGGTCACCGTCTGGGCAGCGGTGCACCGTTTTGCTAGCTTCGACCGCATGGTTGCCCAGGCCCGGAACTTCGCGTCGCGTCGCTATGTCGACCTGCGACGCCAGGCCGCGGCGACCTGTTACCGCCCCTGAGGCGGGCGGAGCGGATCCGGTGCGCCTCGACGCGTCTCCTCGTGAGACGCACAAGACGACGGCGCACTGTCGGACCCGTTCCCGAGGAAGATCCCCATGCCCCGTAACGCGGCACCTCTTCTCCGCTCCCCCGTACCCCGCGCCGCCGACAGCGAGCGGCGGCGGACCAACGCGAGTGTCATCCTGCGGTCCGTGCTGGAGCACGGGCCGGTGGCCCGCTCCACCATCGCCCGGCTGACCGGGCTGTCCCCCGCGTCGGTGACCGACCACTGCGCCCACTTCGCCGGACTCGGCCTGATCCGTGAGTCGGCCACACCCGAACGGTCGGGAGGTGTGGGCCGGCCCCATGTGCCCGTCGACCTGGACGACTCACGGTTCATCGTGGGCGGAGTCCATGTGGCCGTGCCCTATACGACCGTCGCGCTGCTCGATCTGCGGGGTCGGGTGGTCGCCGAGCGACGCATCGGGCACGACACCACCGACCCCTCACGGGTGCTGGCGCGAGCCGCCGAAGGGCTGGACGCACTGCTCACAGAGGCGGCGGCCGGGGCCACACCGCTCGGGGTCGGAGTCGCCGCCGGCGGCTGGGTGGACCGGGACTCCGGGACCATCGTCGAGCACCCGCTGCTCGGCTGGCGCGATGTGCCGGTGCGCGAACCGATCGGCGCCCGCACCGGGCTCCCCGTCCATGTCGACGGCCACGCAAGGGCGTTGGTGAACGGGGAGCGTCTCTTCGGGCGGGCCCGCGGCAGCCGCAGCGTGCTGCATCTCTTCGTCGGCAACGTGGTCGACGCGGCCTTCGCCACCAACGACGAGGTGCACCACGGGCCCCGCTCGCAGGCCGGGGCGATCGCGCATCTGCCCCTGCGCGGCGGCACCGAGCCGTGCGACTGCGGGCGCGTCGGCTGCCTCCAAGTCGAGCTGAGCGAACGGACGTTGTGCCGGCGGGCCCGGGAGGCCGGGATCGTCGACGGGGTGAACCCGACCCATGTCGTGGCCGCGGCCGAGCGCGGAGACCCTGTCGCCGTACGGCTGTTGACGCAGCGGGCCCGGATGGTCGGGCGGGCGGCCGGGCTGCTGCTCGACATCCTCAACCCGGAGACGGTGGTCGTCACCGAGCTCGGGGTCATCCACCGCGAGGACTGCCTGCGCGCGCTGCGCGAGGAGGTCGGTGACGCGCGTGCGTCCGCTGTCGTACCGACGAGTTTCCCGGATTCCGTGCTGGCCGTGGCGGGCGGGGCGGTGATGCTGGACGTGCTGTTCCGGGATCCGTTGAGCGTGTCATCGAGCGTTTCACCGGGGCGTATTTAATTCAGAAACTCGGAATATTGACAAGGGGCACGCATGACCGGGAACATCCTGCTCATGAGCCTGCCGATGAGTTGTCGCACTTCTTGTTGCTGACCCGCTGAAGCGCCCCGAGCGCCGGCCTCATCCTGCCTGAATTCCCTTCTCGTGCTCGTCACTCTTTTCGCTGCCGGGAATTCTGCCTGCATTCCCCAGACTTTTCATCCGCTGAATCAGGGAGCCCTCCCATGCCCAATTCCCGTGCGCCCGGCGTCGACCGGCGGCTCTTCCTCACCTCCGTGCTCGGTGCCGCCGCGGGCATCGCCGGCCTCAGCGGCTGCGCCACGAGCAGTGCCGCGGCCTCGAAGTCGGGGGCCGGCCTGTCCGCCCCGCTCGCCGAGAAGGTGCCGTCCGGCACAAGCCTGAAGATCTCCTCGTACCTCAACACCCAGCAACTCCAGTTCAAGCTGGCGAAGTTGCCCAAGTTGCCGTTCACCGTGTCGAGTTGGGTGAACATCGGGGCCGGTCCCGATGTCATCAACGCGTTCCGCGCCAAGTCCCTGGACCTGGCCAACAACGCGGGTATCCCGCCGATCCAGGCGCACTATCAGGGCTTCGACGCGAAGATCGTCGCGATCAACGTCACTCGCAAGCCCAACTACCTGTTCGCCACCAAGCCCGGCAGCGACATCCGCACGGTCGCCGACTTCAAGGGCAAGAAGCTGGCGTTCTCCCAGGGCCAGGCCCAAGGGGTCGTCCTGCTGCGGGCGTTGAAGGAAGCGGGCCTGAAGTACGACGAGGTGAAGCTGGTCCCGCTCACCAGCAACCAGTTCTTCACCGCCCTGCAATCCGGCCAGGTCGACATCGCCCCGCTCGCCAACAGCCAGGCGCCCGCGTACCTCAAGCAGTACGAGGCGAAGGGCGCCCGCGCCATCACGACCGACGTCGTGGACCTGCTCAACCTGCTGTGGGCGCCGACCGCCGTACTGGCCGACTCTTCGAAAGCCGCCGCGATCGCCGCGTACATCCCGCAGTGGGCGCAGGGCCAGGTCTGGCAGTACGAGAACCCGGACACCTGGAACGAGGAGTTCTACGTAAAGACCCAGAACCTGACCCTCGCACAGGCCCAGTCGGTCACCGCGCTCGCCAACAAGCCCTTGTTCCCGCCGAGTTGGGACGAGGCCGTGAAGTGGGAGCAGGAGACCGCCGATCTGCTGGCGGAGGGCGGCTTCGTGAAGGAGTTCAAGGTGGACTCGCTCTTCGACCGGCGCTTCGAGTCCATCGCGGCGAAGGCCGTACAGGCGGAGTACCGGAAGTGACGGCCATGACAACCACGACGAGCACGACGAGCACGACAACCAGCGTGCGGGGGACCGCCGTCGAGGAGAAGACGGCCGTCCCCCGCAGGCGGCGCCGCGGCCTCGCGCCCGGCAAACGTCTGCCCGCCTCCCGGATCATCGGCCCCGCGCTCTTCTTCGCCTTGTGGGCCGTCGCCTCCGCCGCCGGACAGCTGGACCCGGCCGCGATCCCTGCGCCCTGGACGGTACTGCGGACAGCCGGCCGGCTGTGGACGTCCGGCACGCTGCCCACCGACGTGCTGACCTCCCTGGAACGCGCCGCCTACGGCTTCGCCCTCGGCCTCACCGCCGGTGTCGTCCTCGCGCTGGCCGCCGGTCTGAGCCGGATCGGCGAGGCCCTGATCGACGGAACCGTGCAGCTCAACCGGGCCATCCCCACCCTCGGCCTCATCCCGCTGTTCATCCTCTGGCTGGGCATCGGCGAGACCTTCAAGATCGCCATCATCGCGATCGTCGTCTACATCCCCATCTACCTCAACCTGCACGCCGCGCTGTCCGGCATCGACCACCGCTATGTCGAACTCGCCGAGGTCCAGGGCCTGTCGAGGCTCCAGTTCATCCGCCAGATCGTCATCCCCGGCGCCCTGCCCGGCTTCTTCGTGGGCCTGCGCCTAGGGGTGACCGGCTCCTGGCTGAGCCTGGTGGTCCTGGAGCAGATCAACGCCACCAGCGGCCTCGGTTACATGATGTTCCAGGCCCAGAACTACGGCCAGTCGGACGTCATCCTCGTCGGCCTGCTGATCTACGGCGTGTTCGGTCTGGTCTCCGACAGCGCGGTCCGTCTCGTCGAACGGAGGGTGCTGTCATGGCGCCGCACACTCAGCAGCTGACCACGGCCGTTCCCGCGGTCCAACTCCGGGGTCTTACACGGTCGTTCGACGGGCGCACGGTCCTCGACGACATCGATCTCGACCTGCCCGCCGGACAGTTCACCGCGCTGCTCGGGCACAGCGGCTCCGGCAAGAGCACGCTGCTGCGGGCCATCGCGGGCCTGGACCACGAGGTCGTCGGCAGCGGCCAACTCACCGCTCCGGAAAGGGTGTCGGTGGTCTTCCAGGACTCCCGGCTGCTGCCCTGGCGCCGGGTCCTCGACAACGTGCTGCTGGGCACGGACGGCAAGGAGGCCGCCGAGAAGGGCCGCGAGGCCCTCGCCGAGGTGGGCTTGAAGGGCCGTGAGCGTGCCTGGCCGAACGAGCTGTCCGGCGGCGAGGCACAGCGTGCGGCGCTGGCTCGGTCGCTCGTCCGTGAGCCTGAACTCCTGCTGGCGGATGAGCCGTTCGGGGCGTTGGACGCATTGACGCGGATTCGGATGCACGTGCTGCTGCGGGAGTTGTGGGAGCGGCATCGGCCCTCGGTGCTGCTGGTCACCCACGACGTGGACGAGGCGATCGTCCTCGCCGACCGGGTGCTGGTGCTTGAAGAGGGGCGGATCGGGCTCGACTTGACCATCGACCGTGAGCGTCCACGTGGTGAGTACCGGTCGCGGTTGCTGGCGGCGCTCGGCGTGACGTCGGACATTCGGTGACCGTCGGCTGCTCGTGCCGTCTGCCGGGGGCTGCGCCCCCAAACCCCCCTCGGCCCTGAAGGGGCCTCGTCCTCAAACGCCGGACGGGCTGGATTTTGCCGGCCTGCATCCAAAGGTCGCCCGCCGCGCCGGATGTTGGCGGCCTGTGTCGAAAAGTCGCCGGACGAGCTGGATAAAGCCCCCTGCGCTCCAAAGTCCCCTTACCTGTCCATCGCAAAGGACACCCATGCCCCGCCAACTCCACCTCAACGCCTTCCTCATGAACACCGGCCACCACGAGGCCTCCTGGCGCCTCCCCGAGAGCAACCCCTACGCCCACGTCGAGCTGGACCACTACATCCATCTCGCCCGGATCGCCGAACGCGGCACCTTCGACTCGCTCTTCCTGGCCGACGGACCGCAGTTGTGGAGCAACCTCGCCCAACGCCCGGCCGGCGCCCTGGAACCGCTCACCCTGCTCACCGCACTGGCGACGGCCACCGAGCACATAGGCCTGATCGCCACCGCCTCGACCTCCTACAACTCCCCCTACAACCTGGCCCGCAAGTTCGCCTCGCTCGACATCATCAGCGGCGGCCGGGCCGGCTGGAACATCGTCACCACGGCCGGTGCCGAGGCAGCCCGCAACTTCGGACTCGACCACGAGCCCGCGCACGCGGAACGGTACGCACGGGCCGCCGAGTTCCTCGATGTGGCGCTGAAGCTCTGGGACAGCTGGGAGGACGACGCGATCGTCGCCGACAAGGCGGCCGGTGTGTGGGGCGACGACGCCAAGATCCACCCACCGCGGCACCAGGGCACGTACTTCAGCGTCGAGGGCGCCCTCAACGTGCCCCGCTCGCCCCAGGGTTACCCACTCCTGGTGCAGGCGGGATCAAGCGAGGACGGCAAGGCGTTCGCGGCCCGCTACGCGGAGGCGGTGTTCACCGCACAGCAGACCCTCGCCGACGCGCAGGCGTTCTACGCGGACCTCAAGTCCCGTACGGCGGCGGCCGGTCGGGACCCCGGGCACATCAAGGTGCTGCCCGGCATCGTCCCGGTGCTCGGCTCGACGGAGGCCGAGGCGCAGGCCAACGAGCGATCGCTCGAAGACCACATCGTGTACACGCACGGAGTGGACCGCTTGGAGCACCTGCTCCAACTACCGCCCGGCACCCTGGAGTTGGACGCCCAACTGCCCGCCGATCTCCCTCCCGAGGACGCCATCGAGGGCGCGAAGAGCCGCTACACGCTCGTCGTCGAACTCGCCCGCCGCGACCGGCTGACCGTACGGCAGCTGATCGGTCGGCTCGGCGGCGGACGCGGCCATCTCACCTTCGCAGGTACACCGGAGCAGGTCGCCGACGCGATCGAGACCTGGTTCACGCAGGGCGCCGCCGACGGCTTCAACATCATGCCGGCCGTCCTGCCCTCCGGCCTGGACACCTTCGTCGACCACGTCGTCCCGCTCCTCCGCTCCCGTGGCCTGCTCCGCACCGAGTACGGCCCACGCACCACCCTCCGGGAGCGCTACGGCCTCCCCCGCCCCGCCAACCAGTACGCCCAACCCGCCCTCGTCTGAAAGGACTTCAGCATGTCCATCGAGATCGAGATCCAGAAGGTCACCGCGCACATCGGCGCCCGCGTGTCGGGCGTGGACATCAACAAGCCGCTCGACGCCGAGCAGGTCGCGGCGATCCGCGAGGCCCTCAACGTCCACAAGGCCCTGGTCTTCGACGACGTACACCTCGACGACGAGGGCCAGGAGGCCTTCGCCCGCCACTTCGGCGACCTCACCACCGCCCATCCCACCGTGCCCGCCGTCGACGGCGCCCCGAACGTACTGCCCGTCGACAGCGAGCGCGGCCGGGCCAACCACTGGCACACCGACGTCACCTTCGTCCTCAACCCGCCCCAGGCCAGCACCCTGCGCAGCATCACGGTCCCGCCGTACGGCGGCGAGACCCTGATCGCCAGTTCGGCGGCGGCCTACCGCGACCTGCCCGAACCCCTGCGCACCCTCGCCGACACCCTGTGGGCCGAGCACACCAACGACTACGACTACGCCGTACCGGACGAGGAGGTCGACGACGAAAAGGCCGCCCAGCGCGCCCAGTTCACGTCGATCAAATTCCGCACGGTCCACCCGGTCGTCCGAGTCCACCCGCTGACCGGCGAACGCGGCCTGTACATAGGCGGGTTCGCGCAACGGATCGTAGGCCTCTCGACCGCCGAGTCCCGCAAGATCCTCGACATCCTCCAGGCGTACGTCACCCGCCCCGAGAACATCCTGCGCCACCGCTGGTCCCCGAACCAGCTCGTCCTCTTCGACAACCGCATCACCCAGCACTACGCCATCGACAACTACGACGACCAGCCGCGCCGCCTCAACCGCGTGACCGTCGCCGGTGACGTCCCGGTCGGCATCGAGGGCAAGGAGAGTTACTCGATCGAGGGGGACGCGTCGCACTACACGTCGGTGGCGGAGTAACCACACACCCGAACACCTGAGCCCGCGCCGGATCCGATCCCGCCCCCGAAACGCCCCCGCGGTCCACCCGCGGGGGCTTCTTGTTGCTAACCTGTACTTGCAAGTAAGTTGCAATAAGAGTTCCAGAGGTTCGGAGGGGATCGATCCGCCATGCCCGTCTACACGCTGCCCGACCTGCCCTACGACTACTCCGCGCTCGCCCCCGTGATCAGCCCCGAGATCATCGAGCTGCACCACGACAAGCACCACGCGGCCTACGTCAAGGGAGCCAATGACACGCTGGAGCAGTTGGCGGAGGCGCGCGACAAGGAGCAGTGGGGCTCGGTCAACGGCCTGGAGAAGAGCCTGGCGTTCCATCTCTCCGGACACATCCTGCACAGCATCTACTGGCAGAACATGACCGGCGACGGCGGCGGCGAGCCCCTGGAGGCCGACGGCGTAGGCGAGTTGGCGGACGCGATCGCCGAGTCCTTCGGCTCGTTCGCCGGTTTCAAGGCTCAGCTCACCAAGGCCGCGGCGACCACGCAGGGTTCGGGCTGGGGCGTCCTCGCCCACGAGCCGCTCAGTGGCCGCCTCATCGTCGAGCAGATCTACGACCACCAGGGCAACGTCGGCCAGGGCTCCACCCCGCTCCTCGTCTTCGACGCCTGGGAGCACGCCTTCTACCTCCAGTACAAGAACCAGAAGGTCGACTTCGTCGAAGCGATGTGGCAGGTCGTCAACTGGCAGGACGTGGCCCGGCGTTACGAGGCCGCCAAGTCCCGTACGGACGTACTGCTCCTGGCCCCCTGAACCCCCGCGCGGAGCGTCCTGCCTCGTGATCGTCTTCTCACCTTTCACGCGGGCAGGCGGATGAAAGGGGAGGCCCTCGCGAGGATGTGACTCGCGAGGGCCTTCTTGTACATCAGACGTCGGGGGGCAGATGGCGGATTCCCCAGCCTTCACACCCGCCACGAATGCGACCCATTCGCCGGGCGTATAGAACTGGGTGTCGCCGTGAGGATTCTTGCTGTCACGGACAGCACGACCGCCGCTGCTGGTACGCGCGACTTCCACGCACTCATCATCGACCAAAGGCCCTTGCACAGTCGGCCTGGTGGTGCGAATTCACGGCGCGCAGCGCGCGGCAACGACATTCAGGCGCGCCGCGCCGACACCGCTGAACAAACCCTCGTAAGGCCGGAGAGCCCTACACGTTCACCGCGAGAGCAGGCGAAAGACAGGTCGAGTGGAGCGCTCGGCCGGTTGTCTTCATGCCCGTCAACTGGGCTTGAGTGGGCGGAAGTTCACTTCGCTCGGGAAGCGCACTCAGGTCCTTGCGGCGAAGTTCGCAACGTGCGAAGCCTGACCTCCCTCCCCAATCAACAGCCCAGTGGCTACGGCGCTTCGTCTCCATTCTGCGCATGCTCGAAGACGTACCGCACGAGCTCTCCGTCCTTCTGGGGAACCGCCAGGTCGAACGTCCCGTCAGCCGTGGCGAGTTCGTAGCACTCGAACTTCGGGGCCATCGGCACCTTCACTCCCGTGGGCTTGAGCGAGAAGGGTAGCCGGAGGCTCGCGCTCCGGTCTCCCCGACGATCGCTCCAGCGCGGCTCCTCATCCAGAGCGAGACTCAGGAACCCCTGCCTGAGCCTCGCGATCTGCTTGCCCTTGCCGACCGAAGCCATGGCAACCCCGGCGATACTCTTCGTGTACCCCACGACCAGAAGAGCCTGCCCGTTCCTGAAGTCCTCAATGTCCTGCGCGAGCGTGCGCCGCCGGATCCACGTCCAGCGCAGCAGCACGTCCAACGCCGTCTCCGTGCCTGCTGAACGCCGTGCCGCCTTCATTTCCCGCCCCATCGATTCCTCACTCCGCTCCTGCAATCGCCGGCCATCGCACGACAACTGTGCGGGCCGCGCGGTCGAACTGGCTCACGTGGTACGAAGCCCGGCTCTTTTGACATCTGCGACCGAGATGTTCACCACAGAGAGCGCCAGGAAGCCCCAACGATCGAACTCCCGAATGAACGCGTCCCTCCATGAGCGCGCGGCAGCATACCGTTCGAAGTTAGCCGAACAACTCGCAGCCCAAATACTCGCTTACCGACTTCATCCACTCCCGCCTGGAAGCAGGAGGCCACCTGATGACCACGCCCCGCAACCAACCCCTCTGCTGCGCCGCCGAAAGTGCTGCTCCAGGCGACTCTCGCCCCTGACCCTCGCCTACGTGCACTCCGTGCTCAAGTCCGCCCTGGAGCACGCCGTCCGCGAGGAAGAGATCCCGCGCAAAGTCACCCGCAACCTCCGCACCGGCACACCTCACCCCCGACGCTTCGACCCCCTCACCGCCGACGAAGCCCGCCGGCTCCTCACCAAGCCCAGGGCCACCGCCTGCACGCCCTGATCGAACTCGCCCTCCACACCGGGCTCCGCAAAGGAGAACTCCTCGGCCTGCGCTGGGAAGACCTCCACCTCGACGCGGGCACCGCCGCCATCCGCCGCACCAGCACGGGCGGGCTCACCACGCTGCCGACCAAGACGCGGGCGCCGAACGCTGCATCGCCCTCCCCACCCCCTGCGCCCAGCCCCTTAAGCTCCACCACGAACAGCAGTAGCAGCGCGAACGTGAGGTCGCAGGCCCCACGTGGCAGCGCAACGGACACGTTTTCACCACAGCGCAGGGGGTAGACCGATCGACCCGACCAACCTCACCCGCACCTTCAACACTCTCCTCCGCAATGCCAGCCTCCGCCGCATCCGATTTCACGACCTCAGGCATTCCACCGCCACCTTGCGTACCCCCCGTCCGCTGATGTTGCCGTCAGCTACTGCCGTCAAACGGCATTGAATTCGAATGAACCCAATTTCAGCAAGGCGGCGGCGCATCGTCCTCACCGAAGCGTCCACTCACCCAATGAGATTGGACGGACTCCAGCCTTCATCATCGAGAACATCGCATTGCAATCTTCTCCATATTGGTAGACCGATGAATCGAACCCTGCATAGAAACTTCCGCTACTTCCCGAATATACGGTCAGATGGAAGCTGTCCACTCCAATCGGAAACAGAGCGGTGCCAGCTACCTCTGCGCATCGGCGAGCCACGTCCGCATCACGGGTCGTGCACACGGGAGACGGATCGAAATGCGTCCAGCTTGAGATTCTCTCTCCAGCGATAACGAGATCTGGACGGTGGTCGATCTTCAGGTCGAGATATTCGCCCAAGAATCTCATTGCCTCCTCATGACAGGCGAAGCCCACACGCTCCAGACCTGCCACGATGGCATCTACTTCACGGCGCACCCCAGCCACCTCCCAACCAAACGAGCTGAGAAATTCCAATAGCTCCGACTCGCGCATTCTTCTCACCTCGATAGGTCTGTTGCTCCGCGTCGAACAAGAACACTCTGGCAGGATAGGCACGCCGCTTCCGGGGCGCCCGTTGCACTGCGAACGGTCAAGAATTCTATGTCGCTCAACCGTAGCGAGCGTCCGACTTGATCCTCGAAATCGGCTCCATGTTCGGCGATGAGGGTATTGCAAGCCCGAATCTCTGCGCAGTTATCGGCTCCACGGCCGGCGATCTGCCCACCATCCGCGAGAGCGGAATCCATCTCGGGCTCGAAATAGGCTGGGCGGGACGAATGTCCAGAGTGGCCAGTGGAAACCATATCTGTACCCCGGAACCGAGCTGCTGCGCTCATCGTGGCGTCCGCAGGCGCCGATTGCGCCGCCGCTCTAGCCTCAGCTCCGCAATTGTGAACGAGGACCGGAGTGGCCCCAGCCAGCACATAGTACGTGTGCGTGACGTCGACGGTCAGGTCGTGCGTGAGGTGATGGTGGTGCCAGATCTTGACGGCAGACACCGTAATAGCTGCGCCTGAAGCGGATCGAAGCTGCATGCCGGGCTTGATATCTCCGGCATCGAGCCACGCTCTGCTCGATTTGATCCAGAAGGGATGGGTCACCGTCGCCGTGATCTTCGACGGCTTGCCGCCCTCGACAACGGTGATGGTGGTGAAGTCCTTGTCGTCCTTCGTAGTGATCAGTTTCTCGACGGTGCGAGCCTGAGTCTTTCCGGTCTCGGGATCGGTGGCCCGGACCTTGTCGCCGTGCTTGATGTCCTTGATCTGCTTCTCGTGGCCGTCGGCCATGAGCACCTTGGTCGCGGGCAAGAAGCTGTGGTTGCATCCGCTGGCACCGCTCTTGGGCGCGGCGGTGTCCGCGCGCTCACCACCCTTGGACGCGCCGGAGGCAGCAGTTCCTTCAGCCGCGTTGTCAGCCGCCCTGGCGCCGGACCCAGTGGCTGCCTTGGAAGCGGCGGCCGTTTCAGTTCCTTCGGCGACAGCTGCCGCCCCCGCACCGGCGATGGCCGACGTTCCAGCAATGACGGCGCCACCTTCGCCGATGACGCCGACCGCTGCCCCGGCTGCGGCGGCACCAAGACTGCCCGCTTCGGCACCTGCGGCGAAGCCCTCGGCGCCGGCGACGAGGACGGCTCCACAGCCGCCCGCTGTCGCGGCGACGCAGGCGACCACCGCCACGACGACTGCAACTGCAACGACAGCGGCGATCACCGGGTGCTGCTGAACGGCGTGATAAGCCTTGTGGGCGATATGGGACACGTGGCACGAGAGGGACCAGCCGCAGCTGTGGTGAGAGCTACCGCCTCCGCCTCCACCGCCGTGATGAGTGCCGCTGTCACTGTTCGAGCTGTCCGAGGTCGACGGCGCGGGCTCGGCTTTGCAACCGTCTGAATAGCAGTTGGGGCCGTCCCCGGGGAGCATGAGACCGCTGGGGTCGCTGCCCGTGACCGGGTTGTCAGCCGCGTACGTGTAACCGTCGATCTGCTGAGCGTCGGTCAGTTCGAGGACCGGGTCGTCGGAGACGAAACGGCCGATCGTCGGGTCGTACTCGCGAGCCCCCAGGTGGGTGAGGCCGCTCGTGGTGTCCTGGATCCCGTTGACGAAGCCCTTGTCGCCGAGCCAAGTTGAGGATGCGGGCTGGGTACCGCGGGCGTTGCCGAACGGGTCCAAGCGGCGTCGCGTTGCCGTCTGAGTGGTGGCGTCGACGGCCGTCTCGGCCGTGTCGTGCGCGTCCGTGACCTGCCACTGGAGGCTGCCCGTGCTGGTACGGACGGCGATGGTCTGACCGCCCCAGCTGTAGTAGCGGGTCCCGGTGGTCGTGCTCGTCCCCTTGGCCAGGTGCACCTCGGTGTCGCCCAGATAGAGCGTCGTGCCGGAGGCATCACGGGAGAGCAGTCTGTTGCCGTCCGCGTCGTAGAGGTACGAAGCCGATGTGCCGTCCGCGTTGGTGACCTTCGCGAGATGGCCTTCGTCGTCCCAGTCGAGCGTCTGCCTCGTGCCGTTGAGAGTCCGGGTGTGAGTGTTGCCTGATGCGTCGTACTTGTACGAGTTGGTGGTCGTTGTGCTGCCCGTGACCGTCGACGACGAGGTCAGCGTGTGCGGCTGGTCGGCGCCGGCCGGAGGGTAGAAGTAGGACGTCGTTGTGTCCGCGCCGCCGGAAGTCGTCGCGTGGTCGGTCTGCGTCTTGCGGTTGCCCAGGTCGTCGTAGTGGTAGCTCTGCCAGTACGGTGCCGGGCCGCCGAGAACAGCTGTCGCCGGGTCGGCGGAGCAGCCGTCCGTCGCGGTCCACGCCTCGGAGAGGCGGTCGTGGCCGTCGTAGCGGTAGCACTGCACGTCGTCGGTGGCGTCGGCGTGTGTGGCGACCTTGGTTGGGTTGCCGGCGTCGTCGTAGCTGTAGGACGTGTCCTGGACGGGTGCGGTGTGCGTGTCGTCCGTGACCAGTTCGCGCTGCAGGCGGCGCGTACCGTTCTCGTAGGTGTTGGTGATCTGGAGCCACTTGGCAGAGTCGGCGGAGGAGACCCCCAACGTGACCTGGCCGACGTCGCTCAGCTTGGTGTAGTTCGTGTTCTGTACGTAGCCCGTCGCGCCGGAGAGCGTCGTCGGCATGCTCAGGTCGTTGTAGCCGTACTCCAGAGGTTCGGAGGGGAGGCCACCGGCCGCCGGGTCGGAGGTGACCTGGACGGTGCCGTCGAGGTTGTAGCCGATCGTCGATGAGTAGGTGCCCGCCAGCGCCTCTTCGCCGGTGACGGAGGGGATGACGACCCGGGTGACAGTGGGCCTGTACAGAGAGTCGTAGGCACCGACTTGGCTGATGTAGGCCTTGCCCGAGGTGCCTGAGCCGCCGACGTAGCGGATCGACGAGGTGGGCTGCCCCTTCACCAGGGAGTCGTAGGTCCACTTGGTGAGCTGGTGGTCGGTGTCCTGGGTGGTGCCGTCGTACATGCCCGTCTTGCGGCCCAGCGCGTCGTAGGTATAGCTGAGCGTCTTCTCGTCGCCGGTCCCCATGGCCGTGGTCGTGGAGGTGACCTGGTCCAGCTCGTTGTACGCGGTCTTGGAGGTACCGGCGTCCGGGTCCGTGGAGGTGGTCTTGCGGCCCATCAGGTCGTAGTCGTACGACCAGGTGTTGCCGTCGTCGTCGACGACCTCGTGCAGACGGCTCTTCGCGTCGTACCTGTACTTGATCGACGTGTACGAGCCGGACGGGGTGCCGTTGTCGTACTGGCGGGTCTCCGTGGTGCGGCCGAGGGTGTCGGTCAGGGTCGTGGTGGCTATGCCGCCGTTGGGCGGAGTGACCGTGGTGCGGTCGCCGCCGTATACCGTCGAAGTCGTCCAGCGCTTGGTGCCCACGGCGTAGAAGTCGGCCGTTGTGGCGTGGCCGGCGCCGTCGTACGTGGTCAGGGTCTGGGACGGGACGATCGAGGTGATGTTCGCCAGGCCTCCGGACGGGGAGGTGGTGTCGGTGTAGTCGGCGTTGGATTCGACTGCCAGACCGCGGCTGTCGTACTTCGTCTCCGCGATCACCCGGCCGCCACCGGGTGCGGGGGTCTGCGTCTGGCGAGGCCGCAGCATCGCGTCGTACAGCGAGTACGTGGTGTCGTACGTCGTGCCGTCGTTGTTGAGCTTGCCGGTGGAGACCGCCGAAGCGGCGGTGTTGGAGATCGAGTAGCTGTAGACAAGGCTCGCCGACTGGGGTGCGGATTTGGATCGGTTGGCCAGCCAGAGGGCTGTCACACGGCCCAGGCCGTCGTACGAGTAGTCCGTTCTCCTGTTGTTCGGGTCGATGACCGAGGTGGCGCTGCCGCGTGCCGGGTCGAAGTTCGTCGTGGTCGCGTAGCCCTTGGCGTCCGTGGTGACCGTGCTGGTGAGCGGCCCGCCCGTGGCCGGAGTGTACGCGGTGGTGCTGACCGTGTTCTGGTCGGCGTCCTTGACCGAGTCGACGCGGCCCTGGGCGTCGTAATGGCTGGTCGAAACCGTCTGGTAGACCGGGCTGCCGCTGCTGTACGAGGACAGTCGCTGGGTGGAGGTCTCGTCGCCGAGTGTCGGAGCGGTTCCGTACGACTGGCTGTCGTAAAGGGTGCGTACGTCCGAGATCACGTCGTCGGGGCGGGTCGTGGTGGCGGCGCACTCGACATCGACGGTCTCGACCCGTACGGGGAAAGCCATCAGCCAGTTGGTGATGTTGTTCGCGAGTGTTGTACGTGTGCACTGCTCATCGCCGGTGACGGCGGTGTCGCCCGCGTCGTCGACCGTCTTGGCCGCACCGGTCGTGTCGTCGTACGTCGTGGTGACCGAGGTGTTCCGGGTACCGCCCGAGGAGAGGTCCGTGCGGGTACGGACGGTCAAGGGGCGGGTGAAGGTGGCGTTGCGGGTCCCGTCCGTGGCGGTCTGGTGAATCCATTGGTCGGTGATCGTCCCGGACACCTCGGTGCTGCCGTTGTACGTGATCGACTCCCGGACGTTGCCCGCCAGCGGGTCGGAGTCGGTGACCGAAGTACCCGTGGAATCAGTGACCTTGGCACTGCGCGTGGTGCCGTCGGACTGCTTGTCGCCGTCCATGCCGCGGAAGTAGGTGGCGACCGTCTTGGTTCGTGTGGACTGTGCGTTACCCGTCGTCGTGGTGACGCTGCCGTAGCCGCGCCACTGCGACCAGGTCTTGCGCTTGGCGGGAGCGGTGACGTTGTCGCTGTCGTAGTGCCAGGCCGGAGAGCCGTTGTAGGTGTAGTCGGTCTCCTTCAGCGGGGCGCCGCCAGTCGGGTCCGACTCCGTGACCTGGGTGACAACGTACTTGTGGAACCAGTCCAGTTGGGGGTCCGCCGTGAACGGTGGCTGCCAATACGTGGGGAAGCAACGCAGGTTGTCCGAGTCCGGGCTGCTGGGCATGGTGGTGCCCGCGACACACTGGGTGTCGGAGTAGTTGACGGCGAGCACCGAGCCGGTCTCCGAAGTGACCATCCGAACCCGCCACTTGACCAACGCGGCGATGTCGTCGTGTGTGGTGTCGACCCGGTTGAAGAGCTGGACTCCGTCGAAGGTAACCGGCGGCATGGCTGTGGTCGAACCGTCCTTGCCGGTACGGGTGATGGACTTCAGCCACAGGCCTGCGGATGTGCCGTCGCCCGGATCGGGGAAGGAGTGTGCGAGCGTCCAGCTGTCGACATCCCGGTAGGCAGGTGTGGACGGGCTCGCGTCCCAGACGCTGGTCGTGACGCCGGTCAGGCGCTTGCGGGAGAAGAACGTGGGCCCGCTCGCGGTGCACACCTTGCCCGAGGCGCAGACCTGGTCGAACGGCACGTCCGGCCAGTGCGCTGCCGTGGTGGAGGTGAGCGAGGAGCAGTCCTCGCTGCTGGTCACCAGGCAGCGTTCGGCGGTGCTGAAGGTGACCTTCTCGGGGGCGGTGCCGAAGACGGTCGAGGCGGTGATGCCGTAGTCGATCCGGCTGAGGTAGCCGCCCCGGTCGTAGGCCGTGCCGTTGTCGGTGGTGGTCCCGTTCTTGGCGTAGTAGTTGCTCTCCTTGGTGTACCAGTACGACATCGCGTTGCCGTGCGGGTCCACCACGTAGTCCAGGTTCCAGCGCCACGCCTGGGTGAGTGCGCGGCCGGAGAACGACGTTCCCTGGTCGTATCCGGGTTCGCCCGAGTCGTCGCCGAACACCGGGACCGTGTCTGTGGAGTTGGTGACGGCGGCCCCGGTGGTCCAGCCCGGGAGGCGGTTCTTGCCGAAGACGTACTGGATACCGTCCTGGGTGGTGACGGTCCAGTACTCGCCGTCGTTGTCGCCGTTGGTGGCCCCGGTGGAGTGGACGACCCGCTCGCCGTCGTCGGTCTTGGGGTGCCACTCGCCGGAGCTGGCCTTGATCAGGGGGCTGGACTTGCCTCCCAGGACCAGGGTGGCGTTGTCGTTGGCCCAGCACTCGTCGTTCTTGCCGCTCTGGCCGTCGTCGTCGCAGGAGTCGTACGAGCGCTCGATGTAGGAGGTCGAGAGGTCGAAGCCCTCACCGGCCCAGGACGGTTGGTTGTTGGTGGATGGCAGGCGGCCGTCCACAT
Source organism: Streptomyces sp. W16 (assembly GCF_033194735.1). Classification (NCBI taxonomy): domain Bacteria; kingdom Bacillati; phylum Actinomycetota; class Actinomycetes; order Kitasatosporales; family Streptomycetaceae; genus Streptomyces; species Streptomyces sp. W16. The sequence continues at coordinate 8,102 of NZ_JAWOAI010000088.1, read as the reverse complement.
TCTGCGCGTCGTACGTGATGGCCAGGTTGGGGGCCGGACCGCCGTTGGACGGGGGCACTGACAGCGGATACGACCAGGTGAAGTCGCCGCTGGAACCGCCCGCGTTCCAGGCTGCCGACGGGTTGAGGGACGTTGCCTGGTAGGAGCCAGCGCCGGACTTGGCGTCAGCGGTCGCAGCAAGGGCCGTTACCGCGGAGGCACTGACCGAGGTGGTGGCCGTCAGGGTGTGGTGCTCGATGTCGTTCTGGGTGGCCACGGGCGTTGTGATCCGGCACTTCTTCAACGCTGGGGTGGTCAGCGCGCAAGCGGGCAGGCGCACCAGAGAGAGCCGCGAGGCGTAGTCGCCGCCGTAGGCATTGGCGAAGCCGGAGTAGTCCAGGGTCAGCCGGGTTCTGCCGGTGGTCTTGTTCCCGTCGGCACGGACCAGGGAGAGCACGGTGCCGTGGATGCCGAGGTCGGTCGCGGTGTTGTGCGCAGCCACCCGGACCGCCACCTTGGCCGGGGCCACGCCGGTGGTGGGGGCGCTCAGCTTGAGCGGCAGTCTGCCCACCGCGGTCGTCTTGGCGAGGGTCGTCCTGCTCGCCACGGGCAAGGTGACAGCGGATGCGGTGGGCCAGACCGTGGCCTTCGCGAGTTCCGTGGCGGTGCGGGCGGCGGCCGCTTTGGCCGGGTCATTTTTCGCGACGCTCTTGGCCTTGAAGGCCACCGCGGTGCCGTTCTTGACGGTCGGCGCGTGCACGGTGTTGTGCCCGTGCCGCTCGGTCGCCCACACGGCAGGGGCGGTGCCCAACCCCGCCGCCACCAACGCGCCCGCTGTGACAGCGACGACCCACAGCCGTGTCCGCCGTAGCCCACCCATGACTGCACTCCCCGTTTGTTGAAGGTCTGTCGAACCCATGCCGGCGCTTGTGTGGCTAGTCCGCCGCTACAGCGGCTGAGGCAGTTCGTTGACGTACATCTGGTCAATGGCGGTGTCGGACGTCACGCCCGTCCACACCCGTACGTCATCCACGAGGCTGTCGGCATAGTCGCTGTACGCACCCGTGCTGATGCGTCCGCGACCGATGTTGAAGGTCCCGGTGGCTTGCCAGGGGGCGTCGAAGACGATGCCGTCGCCGGTGTCGTTCTCCGTGTCGGTGTCGCCCTGGGCGCCCTGGCGAGTGCCGTTGACGTAGAGGAACAGCTGATGGTGGGCACCGTCGTAAACGCCCGTCAGGAATGTCCATTCGCCCGGATCGACCAGTTGGGCCGAGGCGATGTCGGCCGGCACCTTGACGACGGTTCCCGTAGTGGCGTCCGCGGTGGTCCGGCCGAAGACCCACATGCCCTGCGTGGAACCCGCAGCCTGGTCGTACCACAGGCCCCACGAGTCGCGTACACCACCGGATTGAGTGGCGATCCTCATGTGATGGGCCACGGAGGTGTCGGACAACGTCGTCGCGTCGAGCTTGGCCCAGGCTGCCACCGTGAAGTCGCCCTGGGAGTCCACGATCGGGCCGGCGGCGGTGGCGTTGGCCGTGGAAGTCCCGTTCAGGGAAAGGACGTTGCCTCTGCCTCCGTCGATGTCGTCGGTCCAGCTGCCGCCGGCGGCGACGGTGGCAGCATGGCCGTATCCGGAGGAGTCGGAGGCGCTGGTATCCGAGGTCTCGTCCAGACCCCACTCGGCGACGAGGGCGGGCTGCGCCTGACCACTGGTTGCGTCGGTCATCGCCTCCAGGTCGGCGATCTCCTCATCGGACAGGATCCGGTTCCAAGTGGTCACATCATCGATCTGACCGGGGAAGTAGTCGGTGAAGGCGCCGCCTGCCTGCCCCCGCGCGATCTGCAGTCCGCCGGTCGCCTGCCAGGGGGTGGTGAAGGCGACCGGATCACCCTGAGGTACACCGTTGACGGACAGTTGGATGGTCTGTTGCTGCGCGTCGTACACACCCATCAGATGAGTCCAGACGCCGGCTCCGGGAGTCATGGTCGAGATCGAGCGAACGATCGTCGGCGACGCCGAGTCGGAGGTGTACCGGTTGAAGACCCACGCCTGGTAGGCCGTCGAGTAGTACAGGGCGAACGCCGATCCGTTGGCGCCGGACTGGGCCACGGCGACGGCATTGTGGGAGGTACTCGTCAGTCTGGCCCAGGCGGAGACGGTGAAGCTCTTGGTCGTGTCCAGTGCCGAGGACGTTGTGGCCGCGTACGCCGAAGTCCCGTCGCCCTGCAGCGCCTTGCCCAACCGCGCCTTGCCGGTCCAGGTCGCCCCGCCGGCGAGACCGGCGTCCTTGCCTCCGACGGAGTCGGCCGCCGTGGCACCGGTGCCCTCGTCCATCGACCACTTGCCGACCGGCCCGGCGCCCGGCGCGACCTTGAAGAAGTAGGTGTAGCTCCGCGACGGGTTCCCAGCCGAGTCCCAGGTCTGGACGGTGAGGGAGTTCACTCCGCGTACGTCGGGAACGAGGGTCTGGGTGAAACTGGTGGTGGCCGTTGTGAATGTCTTGGTCCGCACCGGGTTGTCGTTCAGTTGGTAGGTGTACTTGACGACGTCGGACGCCCCGTTGGCCTTGAACGTGAACGAGCCGGGCACACCCACTCCGTCATAGGGGGTGCACACGTCGGGCGTGTCCGGGGTGGCGCATTCCCCGTACGCCGACGAGTCGATGTCCGGGGGCACGGGTTTCGTCGAGTCGATTTTGAACCAACACCCGGAGGACCAGCCCGAGTACATGTACCCGGTTGCGCCGTTGAAGGAGTACTTGTACTGGGTTCGGGCGCGGAACCAGTACGTCTGCCCGTCGGTCAAGGTCCCAGTCGTCCAGGTCCCCGCGGTTCCGGAGGTCGTCCACGCGGACGGACTACCCGAACCGGCCGACGGGTCAGTGGTGTTCGGGTCGTACTTGTACACCTCGAAGTTCGGCCGCAGTGTCGACTGCGAACCATCCGCGGACTTCGGCGCGGCCGTCAGCGTGGGCGTCTTGTCCGAGATGGCGACAGCGGTGGCCTGGGTCGAGGCACAGGCAAGGTTCGGGCTCGACATCTTCACGCCGGTCGGAGTGCTGGGCTTGGACACGAAGGTCACCGACAACTTGGGCTTCTGATCCGACGGTGAGGCGAACTGTTTCCAGGCGACCGCGTCACCCTCGTCGCCGGCCCGCAGGCCGAGCGTGGTGGTCGCCGTCGCCTGTCCCGCGGTGTACTTGACCGCGTTCGTCGCGTCGAACTCCACGTTCCCGCCCGGGCAGGAGGAGGAGTAGCCCTTGGCGGTCGTCACGGTGTCGACATGCGACGACCAGGACAGCGGTGTCGACCACGTCGTCGACGACGAGATCGAACCGGTACGCCACAACTCCACTGCCTTGTCGGTACAGTTCGCCGACCACACCTCCAACGCGGTGAAGGACGCCGACAAGATCGTCTTGTGGCCCAGAGCGTGTGTGTCGAACTGGTACAGGGAGCGTGCCTTCTTGTTGTCCACCCACGCGTCGTAACCGACTCCCAGAGCGTGCGAGGTCTTCCAGAAAGACGTTCCCGCGGCGCTCGACCACAGCGTCGTCCACCCCGACAGCGAGGCGCTCGTCGTCTGGGGGTCGAGCACCACGGGGTAGGTGGTGTCGGGGTCGTCGAGGAACGACTGATCCGGCTTCAGGGTCAGTGCGTCGTCCGAGACCGTCACGTCCATCACCGTCGCCTTGGCACCTGGAGCGGGGCCGTCCAGCACGTTCTGGTCCGCAACCGCGGCTGACGTCCCCGTAACGGCGTGCGACACCTTCGAGATCGCAGCCGCTGCCGCACTCACGCCCGGCTCGGCCGCCGTTGACGAGTCGTACATCACCGCGTTGCCCGTGGTGAAGACGGACCTCCCGCGAACGTCCAGGAACGCCGCTCCGCCGGTATGCGTGTCATATGCGGAGAGGCCGTCGACCGAGACGGGGAAGCGGATACTCGACAGATCCGCGCTCTGCGCCGCAGCCCGGGACTTCACCACAAGGTTCTCGCTGAAGCCGTCCGGTGTGGCTTGCACGACCAGGTCTGTCCCGGACATGACATCCGAATAGGTGGCCGTAGATCCAGACAGTGTGGGCACCGGCAACTTCCACGGCGAACTGACGCTGTACGTCTTGCCACCCTGCACGATCGTCGCGAGGGGAGTAGTCGACCCACCCCGGGAAAAGGTGATGTCCGCCGCAGCCGCCTTCGGCGCCAACTCGCCGGAAGGCGTTACTTCCAGGGCCGTGTCGACGGGCACCCACCCGGAACCCTGCTTCACCCGCACCGGCTCCGGATCGAATTCGGCCGTGAAGGTGCCATCAGGCCGGGCCGTCACCAGTTGCGTGGGGGTCGTTTCCTCGCTCACCTCGACAGCCGAGCCGGACTCGGCGGCTTTCTGCGACGCGAACGCTTCGGGAGACAGATCATCGGCACTGACGTTCGCCGGCGAAACGCCCCGAGCATCCGCGGCAACCGCATGAGTGGCCCCAACTCCCAGCGTCTGCACGATCAGAGCCGACGCAACCAGCCAACCCCGGCCGCGCATCGTACGCCTGACGTGCCCTCTGGCACCGACAGAACGACGCACCCCAGCCCACCCCATAGCCCCCACCCCGTACTCACAGGTTCTTTACAGCCGAGTGATCGAACCTCACGGGATCACTTCACGTCAACCATTTACCAACAGGAGCGAACTGACTGAATCAGGCCGCAAGTTGACCTCGTTTCAGTAAACGAAAATTCAAGCGCCCCCCATGGAAAACCCATGAACGGTCAATAAATGAACAGAGCCTGCTCCCTACACACAAGGCACGTTGAATGAGAGAAGAGCATTCTCCCCCTGGCTCATGCGAATTTCGGACACCGCCGCGTTCCGCAACATCGGAAAAGTGCGCCGGTACTCACTGAGCGGAATCGACAGCAACCGACACAGAACCAAGCGGAGCAGCGTGTTGTGGGCGACGACGAGAACGCGCCCCCCGGAATGCGCGGCGGCGATGCGCTGCAGGGCGGCCAGACCGCGCGTCGCGGCTGCCGTCGGGTCCTCGGACTCCGGGAAGGGATGCGCCACCGGGTCGGCCCGGAAGGCCTCTGCCGCACCGGGGTCCTCCGTCGCGAACTCCGCGAGCGTACGGCCCTCCACCACCCCGAAGTCGCATTCGCGCAGGGCGGGTTCGGTGTGCGGGACGAGGTTCAGGGCGCGGGCGGCGGGGGCGGCGGTGAGCACGGCCCGGGACAGCGGGGACGTCCAGATCGCGTCGACCGGATGCGCGGCGGCCCACCGGCCGAGGGCCTCCGCCTGGGCGACCCCCACCTCCGTCAGGGCGACGTCACTGATGCCGGCGTAGCGGTTCTCCGCGTGCCAGACGGTCTGGCCGTGGCGGGCCAGCAGGAGGGTCGTGCTCATGAGTCGATCGTGTCCTGGTTCAGGCGGGTGCGGGTGTGTGCGGCGACCGGCGTCGGCAGCCAGCCCCGTGTCTCCAGTTCGTCCACCAGCCGAGCGTACGGCTCGACGAAGCGGGCCGTACGGGACGCGCGGGGTTCGAGGACCGTGCGGATGCGGACCATGCGGTCGGCCACATCCGCCAACGCCCTGCCCGTTCCCGTCCCGTAAGCCGCCAACACCGCCATCCCCAGGGCCGGTTCGATCTGTTCCGGCACTCGGGCCGGGCGGCCGAGGATGTCGGCGCGGAGCTGGTTCCAGTACGCGCTGCGGGCCGCGCCGCCCGTGAAGGTGAGCGGGCCGTCTATCGGGGCGCCGAGGTGGTGGAGGTAGTCGAGGCACAGCCGCTCGGTGAACGCCACCCCCTGGAGCACCGCCGCCCAGCCGTCCGCCTCGGAGGCCGGGGTGCCGAGCGTGAAGGCGGTGGCGTCCGGGGCCAGGAAGGGAAAGCGTTCGCCGGGCGAGGCCAGCGGGTACGTCACGACGCCCGACGGTTCGTACTCGGCCGCCCGCTTGTCCATGTCGGCCGGATCCGCCCCCACCGGCAGCGCGCCCGCCCCCACGCTCGACGCCCCGCCAGGCAGCCAACTCCCGTCCGGCGCACGGTGGTTGTAGACCACCCCGGCGCTGTCCCGGACGGGCCTCGCGGACGCCCCCTTGAGGACCAGCGTGGTGCCGAGCACCGAGTTCCAGGAGCCTTCGGACAGCGCCCCCGAGGCGATCTGCGCCGCACAGCCGTCCGTCATCCCGGCAATGACCGGCGTACCGGCGGGAATGCCGGTAGCTTCGGCGGCGGCCCGGCAGACCTCTCCCAGCCGCGTACCCGGCCGTACGACCTCCGGCAACACGTCGCCCAAATAGGCGAGTTGGGACGGCCAGCCCTCGCCCTCCGCGTCGTAGCCCGTCTTGAGGGCGTGGCTGGAGTCGGCCGGAACCGCCGTCCCGCCCGTCAACCGGGCGGTGATGACGTCGGGCTGATGGGTGACCCGCCCTCCCCCGTACGCCTCCAGCAACCACAACACCTTCGGCAGCGCCCAGCTCGTCTGCATCCCGACCCGCGCCGCCTCCGCCACCGCGCGCCCGTCGTCGTACATCACCCCCGGCGTCAGCGGGCGCCCCTCGCCGTCCGTCAGCAGCACGGTCCCGGAGGTGCCGCACACCGCGAGCCCGCCGAGCCGTACGCCCGCTGCCTCCTGTCCCGCCACGGCCGCCCGGGAGGCGGCACACACCGCCTCCCACCACTCCCCCGGCTCCTGCTCGTGCCGCACCCCGTCCCGGCGTCCGGTCAGCGGAGCGGTGCCGGCGCCCAAGACCCGCCCGTCGCCGGTGACCAGCAGCGCGCGGACGCTCTGCGTCCCCAGGTCGATCCCGAGCCACGCCTGACCGTCACCCTCGAACATCATCCGGACCTCCCACAGGGGTTACGCATTCTGCGTTCCCCGTTCATCGTGGCAAAGAGGGAGGGAGCCCCACGATGACCGAGACCCTGCGTGTCGTCGCCGCCGGTGACCATTTCGTACTGCCGTCGCTGATCACGTCCGCGATCGCCGAGGAACTGCGCGAACACCCTTTCACCGTCAGTGAGTTGACGCTCGGCTGGCCCTTGGAACCCTTCGGGCCGGTCGCCGAGGTCGAGGAGGCGAGCGACGCCGAGGACGAGCTGATCGAGGCCCTGCGGAGCAGTCGATCCCAGGTCCTGGTCACCCAGATGGGCCCGGTCACCGAACACGTACTCACGACCTGCCCCGATCTCCGGCTGGTCGTCGTGTGCCGGGGCGGACCCGTCAACGTCAACCTGGAAGCGGCGAAGGCCCACGACGTACGGGTGTGCTTCGCCCCCGGCCGCAACGCCGCCGCGACCGCCGAGTTCACCGTCGGCATGATGCTGGCCGCGCTCCGCCGTATCCCGCAGGCGCACGAACTCCTTGCCGGGCAAGGGAATTGGGAGGCGGGGGCCGCCTACTACACATACGAGCACAGCGGGCTGGAGCTGGAGGACCTGCCGGTCGGGCTCGTCGGATACGGCGCGGTCGGCAGCCGCGTGGCCCGCGTCCTCTGCGCCTTCGGCGCCCGCGTGATGGTGTACGACCCTTATGTGCACGGCGAGATCCACGGACTGCGCGTCGCGACGCTGGACGAACTCCTGCGCCGCTCCCAGGTCATCACCCTGCACGCGCGCCTGACCGCCGAGACGCGCGGCCTGATCGGCGCCCGCGAGCTGGCGCTGCTGCGGCCCGGCGCGGTGGTGGTGAACGTGGCGCGGGGTCCGTTGCTGGACGAGGACGCGTTGTGCGACGCCCTGGAGAGCGGCCAGGTGTCGGCAGCCGCCCTGGACACCTACACACACGAGCCATTGCCCGCCGCATCACGGCTGTTCGGCCTCACCGACAGGCTGGTCCTCACCCCACACCTGGGCGGCGCCTCCCGCTCCGTCGCCGAGAAGGCGGCACGGATAGCGGCAGAGGAGGTCGGCCGCTGGGCACGTGGGGATTCACTCGCACACCAACTCGGGTGAGAGCCCACCAACTTGGTCTGTCCCCACGCGCCGGCCGAGAGGGCGCCGTAGGGGCGCGCCGGTGTCGAGAGCCCCAGCGCGCGGAGGCGCGCAGCGCCGAGCACGGTGGGGCTCTCGACACCGGCTTCAGGCGCCCCGAAGGCGACCGAACCAAAGGAGGTGCGCGCGGCG
>NZ_JAWOAI010000087.1:0-24662 GCF_033194735.1 Streptomyces sp. W16 | reverse complement strand
CTGCCGCCCGCACGCGGCGAGGGGGGCACCGCCGGCCAGGAGCATCCCGGCCGTGGCGGCGCCCCGCAGAACGGTGCGCCGGGAGGTGGATCGAGGACGGAGGGCGGTTGTGGCTGGGCCTGTCATCGTGACTCCCGCTTACGACGCCGGGGGCGAGGTACCGAGCGTGGCCGAACGCGGGGTGAACACCCTCTGGTCAGCGGGTTCGGCTTTCAGGAAGTGTGACATCACGGCAGGAGACAGGCATTCAACATGTGATGCGTAATTACGGGCAGTGGCGCATCACCTGCTGTGGCTGGGCTGGACACGGAGTTCTACGGCCGTGATCGCGAAGGCCAGCGGGCCGGGCAGCAGCAGGGCGAGCAGCGGAAGCATCCACAGGAACGCGACGCACAGGGCCACCGCCGCCGCGATCAGGGCACAGCCCACCGGATCCGCGAAGGAGCGTGTCACGGCCCGGCGCAAGGCCGGACCCCAGCCGAGTGACACGTCCGGGTCCGCCGCAGCGCGCAGCGCGAGGACCAGCCCCGCCGCCGCGAGACCGGTCACCGCCCACGACATCGGGCCGGCACCCGGAAGGCCCGCCCGCGCGAGGGCCAGGTCGAGGACGATCAAGGTCAGCGCGGCGAAGGCGGTCACGCCCGCCAGCAGCGAGCGGCGCACTCCGTGGGCGCGGAACTCGGCCGCGTACTCCCCCAGGGTCACCGGACGGTCCTCGCGGATGGCCCGGCGCAGGACGGCACAGGCCGCGGCGAGAGCCGTAGGGGCGGTGATCAGTGGCAGGGAGGCGACCGCCGTGGCCATGCCCACGGCGAGCATGTCGGCGAAGAGCGTGAAGCGGGGGCCGAACAGCTCGCCGGGCTCCCGGCGTTGGGGTACGGAGGAACTCATGGCTCAGCCCTTCAGTCCGGAGGTCGCCAAGCCCTGCACCAGATAGCGCTGGAAGGCGAAAAAGAACAGCACGATCGGCACGATCGAGATCACCGACATCGCGAACATCGGGCCGTATGCGGAGGTGCTGGACTGGTCGACGAAGTTGCGCAGGGCCAGGGTGATCGTGAACTTCTCCGGGTCGAAGAGGTAGATGAGCTGGGTGAAGAAGTCGTTCCAGCTCCAGATGAACGTGAAGATCGCGGTGGTGATCAGTGCCGGGCGGGTCAGCGGGAGGACGACCGACCAGAAGATCCGGAACGGCCCGCAGCCGTCGATGCGGGCGGCCTCGTCCAGTTCACGCGGCAGACCGCGCATGAACTGGACGATCAGGAAGACGAAGAACGCCTCCGTGGCAAGGAACTTGGGCAGGATCAGCGGCCAGTAGGTGTCCACCATGCCGAGCTTGTTGAAGATGATGTACTGCGGGATCAGCACCGCGTGGTGCGGCAGCATCATCGTCGCGATCATGAAGCCGAACATCGGGCCCCGCATACGGAACCGCAGCCGCGCGAAGGCGTAGGCGGCGAGCGAGCAGGACACCACGTTCCCGATCACCGAACCGACGCTGATCAGCAGGGAGTTGAGCAGCAGCCGGGTCACGGAGACACCGCTGATGCCGTCCAGGGCGGTGGTGTAGTTCGACCACTCGAAGTGGCTCGGCAGCAGCTTGAGGCTGGTGAGGACCTCGTTGGCGGGCTTCAGTGAGGTGGCGAGCAGCCAGGCCAGCGGATAGAGCAGGACGAGGAGTACGGCCAGCAGTCCCACGTGCTTGGCCACGGCCGCGGTGCGGGCCCGGTTGGCGTTGGTCTTGAGGTTGGACACGGTCGTGGCCATCAGGCCCCCTCGTTGGCGTAGAAGACCCAGGAGCGCGAGGTCCGGAACAGGATGAGGGTGACCACGCCGATGGCAAGGAGGAGGACCCAGGCCATGGCGGAGGCGTAGCCCATGTGCGAGGCGGAGAAGCCTCGTTCGTAGAGGTAGAGGGTGTAGAACTCGGTGGAGTCGGCCGGTCCGCCGTTGCCGCCGCTGATCGCGTACGCCGGCGTGAAGACCTGGAAGGACTGGATCATCTCCAGGACGAGGTTGAAGAAGACCACCGGGGACAGCATGGGCAGCGTCACCGACACGAACCGCCGCCACCGTCCGGCGCCGTCGAGTGCCGCGGCCTCGTACAGGTCGGCCGGGATCTGCTGCAGCCCGGCCAGGAAGATGACCATCGGGGCGCCGAACTGCCAGGCGGAGAGCAACGCGACGACGAACACCGCAAGATGGGGGTCGGACACCCAGCCGCCGGTGTGGATGCCGACGGAGGACAGCAGCTCGTCGACGGTGCCGCCGTCGTTGTAGAGCGCCCGCCACACCAGCGCGATCGACATGCTGGCGCCGAGCAAGGAGGGGGCGTAGAAGGCCGAGCGGTAGAAGCCCTTGGCCCGGCGGGTGCCGCGGAGCAGCAGCGCGACACCGAGCGCGAGGGCCAGTTTGAGCGGGACGGCGACCACGACGTACAGGAGCGTGGTGCCCACCGACCGCCAGTACCTCGGGTCCGCGGTGAACATGTCGGAGTAGTTGCGCAGTCCGACCCACTTGGGCGGGTCGAAGAGGTCGTAGTCGGTGAACGACAGATACAGGGACACGGCCATGGGTGCGAGCGTCAGGAGGACGACTCCGAGGATCCACGGCGAGAGGAACACATAGGCGGGGCCGCTTCGTTGGTCGCGCCGGCGGCGTTCCCGCTGTGTGTCGCGGGCGGTTGTCGCAGGGGGCCGGGTGGCTGTGGTGGTCATCGCAGCTCCCGCTTCGCCTCGGCGACGTACTCCTCGGCGGCTCCTCGCGGGCTCTGCATGCCGTAGGAGACCCGCTGGTAGTCGCGTTGGAAGGAGACCTGGAGGACGACGTCGCCACGGGGTGGTGCCATGGGCGGCGCGTCCGTGCCGTGGGCGGCGATCGTGCGCCCGTAGTCGTAGACCTCCTTCTCCGGGCCGGTGAGGCTCTTGCCTATCGCGGCGGCTATCCGCTTGTTGGGAGGTGTGGAGCGGGTGACGCCGAGGATCTTGCCCGCGTCGGGGTCGTTGAGCAGGAAGTCGATCAACTCGGCGGCCTCCTTGGGGTGTTGGGTGCCGGCTCCGACGCCGATGAGCATGGTCGGCTTGAAGTACTGGCCCACCTTTCCGTCGGTGGTGGGTACGGGCGCGAAGTGGACGTCGTCGCCGAGCAGGGGCGGATAGCCGAGGAAGGGGGCGTCCCAGTTGAAGTCGGTCGCGGCCAGGCCTCGTCCCATCGGGGTGTCCTCGACGGCGCCGCCGATCTGGGCGGTGTCCCTGGCCTGCGAGACGACGCCGTCGCGGCGCAGTTTGTCGGTGAAGGTCCAGAACTCGGCCAGGTCGTCGGTGCTGAAGCCGAGCCGGTGCTGCGAGGCGTAGAGCTGCTTGCCCCTGCTGCGCAGCCAGGTCTCGAAGGCGTCCTCGTTCACGCCGAGGTCGGAGAGGCCGGTGTAGGCGTGCCCGTTGGGGCCCTTCATGCCGAGCGCGCTGATTCGTCGGCCCGCCTCGGCCCAGTCGTCCCAGGTCCAGCCCGGCCGGGGCGTCGCCACCCCGGCCTTCTTGAAGACGGCCGCGTCGTAGACGATTCCGGTCGTCCCCTTGCCCATCGGGAGGGCGTACTGCCGGCCTCCGTAGGCGCCGGTCCGGGTGAGGCCCTTGTCGAAGTCGGCGGTCCGGAGCGTGCCGTTCCTGAGGTAGGGGCCGAGGCCCAGGAGGGTGCCGCTGCCCGCGTACTGGGATATCTGCCGGTAGTCGAGCTGCGCCACATCGGGGAGGTCACCGCCGGCCGCCTGGGTGGCGAGCTTCTGCACATACGCCGGGTAGCCGGCGAAGGAGGTGCGCACCGTGACACCCGGGTGCCGTTTCTCGAAGAGGGCCACGGCGTCGTTGGTGCGCTGGGCCCGGTCGTCGTTGCCCCACCAGGCGAAGGTGAGCGTGACTTTCCCGCCGACCGCGGTGCTCCCTCCGCTGCCGTCGGAACAGCCGGCGAGGAGCGGGGCGAACACGGCGCCCGCGGCGGCGCCGAGGAGATCTCGTCTCCGGATACTGGGTGGCGTCATGGCGATGCCTCCTGAGTGGGGCGTGGACATCGTTGTCTGAGGTCAGGAGTTGGCGCCCGGTCCCGCGGAACGTTGGGGGGACGGATTGCCGGGAGCGCGCGCCATGAGGCCGTACCGGATGAACGGCGGTGCATGGCAAGCGCTTTCGCCTGCAGAGAACCTAGAATCCGTCCGTCCGGTCGGTCAACGGTGCTGCAGCACATATTTGTTCGGACATGGGGCGCGCGTACACCGGTCAGTACCCGTGCCCCAGGTCGGATTCGCCCTCAACTGACTTACAGGAAAGGGCTAGAGACGCACGGCCAACGACCGCCGGGCCACCGAGATCATGCGCTCCCCCACCAACTCCATGCACAGCCGCATGTTCTTGTCCGCGACGTCGTTGTCCGGGAGACGGCAGGCGAACTGCAGACCTTCATGGACCCGGGTCACCCACGCGCAGACCTGATCGCCGTACGACACCCGGATCAGTCCGTACGCCTTCAGCTCCTGCCAGCGTTCCGAACCGGGCAGGGCGCGCGAGTCGACGTAGGAGACGATCGAGTACAGGTCGGGGGACGTGGGCCGGAAGTCGGCGCCCAGCAGGCGCAGTACGCGGGCGATGGGCATGCGGGCCAGCGGGCGGTTCTCGCGGAGGGTGGCGCGGACCATCCGCAGGGCGTCGTCGAAGTCCGTCGCCCGCCCGACGGGGATCTCGATCGGCGCGCCGCCCACGTACCAGCCGACGGAGTCGGCCCAGCGGGACTTGGCCCGGGTGTGGAAGGGCACGACGGTGCGGTACACGTCGAGGCCGCTGATCTCACGGGCGGCCAGGGCGACGGCCGCCAGGACGCCGACGAGGCTTCCGCCGTACGGGCGGCAGTACGCCTCGAAGGCCGCCGCCTCCGTGTCGTCGGTGAGCATCTCCTGGAGGAACTTCTGTGTGGGCAACGGCCCTTGGGGGTCGAGGCCGAGGTCGACGGGGAAGTTCGGCAGTTTGCCGTCGCAGCGGGCGATGAACTCGCGCCAGCGGGAGACGACGGTGTGCGTGTCGTCGATCAGGTCCGCGTCCGAGCGTTCGCCCGCGCAGAAGTCGATGTAGCTGGCGACGGGCGCCACTTCGACCGTCTTCCCGGCGAGCCCGGCCGCGTACAGCTCGTGCACCTCCCCCGCGATGCGATGCAGCGAATAGGCGTCGACATTGCTGTGGTCGAACGCCAGGTAGACGCTCGTGCCGTCTTGCCGAACAACCGCCGCGAAGAGGAAGTTCGGCCAGGTGAGCGCGTCCGCCGTGACATCGAAACGGTCCTGCAGATACCGGGTCAGAGTCCCCGCGTCCGCGAACTCGCCGACGTCCTCGCGGTGCAGGGCCACCGCGTCGGCGTCCAGGGTGAAGCGGCGCATCTCGTCACCGGCCCACCGGAAACCGCTGCGCAGCGTCTCGTGCCGGAGCATCCAGGCCCGCAACGCGCCCTGGAGCACGTCGAGTTCGATCCTCCCCGGCATGTCGAAGGCGGTACCGAGCCAGGTCGGCACGAACAGCCCGTCCTCGCGCACCGAACGCGCCGTACGGATATGGGACTCCTGCACATACGCCGGTGGCCGCACATCGTCCGGAAGCGTCCGCGCCGCTCCTACGGCCGTCGGGTGCAGCGTCCACTCGACGAGTCGTCCGGGACGGATCTCGCACCGCTGAAGGTCACTCATGCGCACAGGGCTCTCCGTTCGCCTGCCCACGGGAGGCCGCCGGGCACCACTGTCGATCCACGCCTCCATGCCGCTCGGGCACCGCTCACTGCATGCGGAGATCAACGATCGGGCTGTTCGGAAAGCAACGCTCTGGAACCCGCCGTTCCGAAAGGGAGGGATCAAAGCGGATCAAAGCGGGGTGGTGGCGCGTACGGCGATGACCGCCAGGGTGGTGTAGCGCATCGTGAAGCGGCCTCCCAGCGCGTCGATGGCACGGCCGACCTCGCCCAGTATCTCGGCCAGTTGGTCGGGGCCGAGGCGGGTGAGGCCGCCGGTCGTGGGGAGCAGGTCCAGCCACTGGTCGCGCGTGTACGACCGCTCCCAGTCGAATCGCGATTGTTCCGGGTCGTCGAACCGTCCGGTTTCGCGGATCCTGTCGGCGACCTTCGCGTACGCCGCCTGGTACATCTCCAGCGGGCGTTGGGCGGACCCACCCCCGAACGGCGAGTCGGGCACCACTCGTTGATAGGCAGCCGCGAAGGGCTCGGCCACCTCGACGGGAGGCTCGTACACGTGCCCGAAGATCGCCAAGCGGCCGTTCGGGCGCAGCACTTGGGCAGCTTTCACAGCACCGGCAATTGGGTCCACCCAGTGCCAGGACTGGGCGGCGGTGACCGCGTCGAACGTTCGGCCGCCCGGTTCCCATGCCTCGAAGGTCGCCACCTCGACCGCCAGGCCGCGGACCCGCGCGAAGTCGGCCATCCGCGCATCTGGTTCGACGCCGAGCACGGTGCAGCCGGCGGCCTGGAACTGGCGGGCCGCGATGCCGGTGCCGCAGCCCACATCGAGTACGTCGAGCACGTCACGCACGTCAGGCACGTCAGGCACGTCAGGCACGTCGAGCCCACCGGTTTCCGGGCTTCCGGCGACGATGCGGGCCACCAGGTCGTCGGGGTAGCCGGGGCGGGCCTGGTCGTAGCGTTGCGCGTCCGTGCCGAAGGACTCGGCCATCTGTCGGGCCTGATGCAGCGGGACGGGCTCCGGCTGCTCTCGCGGTAAAGTGGGCATGCGTTCACCTTAGTGGGCAAGCGCCCACAAGCCAATGGGTGCCAGCGAGCTGGCGCACGAGAGGATCCACAAGTGCCGACCGGGGTGCACCTTCGTGATGCGCGGCAGCAGTTGTTCGACGCCGCCGAACGCGTGCTGCTGCGGGATGGTCCGAACGGGCTGACCAGCCGGGCCGTCACCGATGAGGCGGGCTGCGCCAAAGGCGTCCTGCACCGGCACTTCACCGACTTCGACGCCTTCCTCGCCGAGCTCGTCCTCGACCGGGCCGCGCAGTTGGAGACACAGGCGCACGCGCTGCGCGACTCCGCCGGCACCGGCACCGTGGCCGACAACCTCACCGGCGCGCTGACCACCCTGTTCGGCCCCGTACCCGTGGCGATCATCCCGCTCATCACCTTCCGGGACGAGTTGCGGGCGCGGCTGCGGCAGGCCCGGCCCGGCGGCGGTATCGCCATCCTCGCCCAGGTGACGACGGCGGTCTCCGCCTACCTGACCGACGAGCGTGCCAGGGGCCGTATCGCGGCCGACGCCGACATCGACTCACTCACCCTCTCCCTGGTCGGAGGCGGGCACCTCCTGTTCGCCGACCGCGCCTCGGACCCGCCGACCACGTGGGCGGTCGGCAAGCTGGTGACCACGGTGCTCGCCGATGTCGTACAGCGGCGGCCTCGCTGAACCCGGCGTGCAGCGCTAGGTGTTCATGAGATCTGGCCGACGGGTGTGTCAGCGGAAGCCGACCTCGGTGAAGGCGCAGCCGCCGCGATCCGCGTGAGGCAGTGCTTGTCGTGTTACGAGCGTCGGTGCCTTCCGGAAGTACTGGCGGTAGCCGGACGCACGGAACCTCAAGTCGAAGGCGTGGCCCTCGATGTGCCACAGCGGCAGGTCTTTCCGGCCGTCTTCCGGCGGCAGTCGGTGCACGCCGTCGATCTCCAAGTCCGGGGTCGTGCCCTTGAAGTCGAGGTCCCCTTCGAGGTCCCAGACGTCGTCGAAGACGAGCGTCGCCGGGGCGATCCAGAAGGAGAAATGTGTCGCCGGCGGAACCGGGGGAACCCAGCGGACGATGTAGTCGAGGTCGAGGAGAAGGCGCGGCAGGACGTCGTCGGTCGGCTGCACGGACAGAGCGTGGACGGTGGCGTCGTGCCAGCCCATCTCCGCGAAGTCGGCGTCACTCCAGACGCTCTTGGAAAGGCCTGATTCCGGGTGGCCGCCGTGGTCCATCCCCGTATCCAATCATTCGGCCCGTTGGGCCTGCTGAACCCGGGCACGGGAGCCGGTACCAAACTCCGCCGACTCCATGATCCATGTGCTGAGCAATCCCCCGCTGCGCTGCGGGAATTCGGAGGTTCCACCGATCGGTCAGCGAATCAGTCTTCGTCGCGGTCGGCACCTCTTGGGCGCCCGGCGCGGCAGGGCCTCGCGGCTGGGGGCCGGGGTCAGTCCGTGGCGGAGTGCTGCAGCGAGGTCGAGTCGGGCGAGGGTGTTCTCCAGTCGGGTCTGCGACAGCATGCGCAACCGCAGCACTGGGGCGACGTCCTCCCCCTGTCCGCCGAAGAACCGCGGGGACGCTAACCTCCGGGGCGTGCCTCCATCACCTCGTCCCCTGCCGACGATCACACGGTTCGTCAAGGGACGGATCTGCGCTTATGACCTGGCCGGCGACGTCAAGGGCGTGCTGTCGCCGGTCACGGTCTGCCGGCCGTCCCCCGGCGACGATGTCGTCGACCACGCCGTTGCCGTCGGCCTTCGGCGCGCCTACTACACGACTCTCGACGCGATCGTCTGCGTGACGGCGGACGGGACCGAGGTCTGGCGGTCGCGGTTCGAGCCACCGTCGGATCGGCGGCACGGACACCGGCCCGGCTGCGTGCTGTCGTCGGACGAACTCGTCGTGTGGGTCTACCGGCCCGACGCCATGGCGGGCCGTGACCGACACGACCAGTGGGTCGCCCTGGACGCCGGGACCGGGGCCGTCGTCGCACAGGCGGACCTGCCGACCGTCGGGCACGGCGGGCAGCACCTGCTGCACCCTGCGGGCGACGAGGTCCTCCTCGATGTGGGCGAGGGACAGGACGGCTCGGTCGTCTTCCGTGCGTCGCTGACCGGGAGCCGGATGGATCTCATCGCCTATCCGTGGGACGACCGGTGCCTCATCGCCCTGTCGCCCGACGGACACGAGTTCATGACCGTTCACCACGATCAGGCCGACGTCGCCCTCCACACCTACCCCGACGGCGAGGTGAGGTTCACCCTCTCCGTCGACACCTTCGGGCACGATCCCGACGAGGTCTATGTGGAATGGAGCGGCGGCTACCTGAACCCGGACACCGTCCTCGTCACCCTCGGCGGCGAGACCGAGGACGAGCAGGAGTGGTTCCGGCACTACCGGGTGGATGTGCGCTCCGGCCGGGTCGGAACCGAGTTCGACGCGCGCACGGACAACCCCTACGACGTCCGGCCCCTCGGCGACGGAACCTGGCTCACCACGGATGCGTCCGGTCACCCCGTCCGCTGGACCGACTCCTAACACCGCGTCAGGCCTTCACGCCCGGCATGCCGCTGGTGACGACGATCGAGGCCACCTCGCCGGTCCTGGTGCGGCCCAGCCAGACGACGCCGCCCGACTCCGCCGGGAACGTGACCAAATCGGCCTGGTCGGAAAGGTACGCGGGCCCACTGACATCGGAGGTTCGGGCATCGGCCCTGCGCGACGACGCGGGGAGCGCGACGGACCGTACGCGCCCTCAGAGTTGGACGACGATCGCCCTGGTGGCCTTCTCGATGTCGGCGTCGGGGAATACCAAGTGGGCGGATCCGACGCCGAGTTCGAGCGTCACCGGTGTCACGCACTCGGCACCGGCCTCGGCACCGTCCACGAAGTCGCCCACTGCGGCGAGTACTTCACCGTGCGCGGGCCGCTGACGGTGCCGCGCACCCCTCGCAGGGGCGGGCGGTGACAGGGCGGCCGTGAACTAACCCGGCGCAGGCCGGCGAACCACCGGACCACTCTGCTCCAGGGGCAGTGGTTGGTTCGAGTCGCGGTCCTGCGACGGGGCGGGCGCGGCGCCACCGACTCCGTGACTCCGCAAGCCCGTTGGAGAGCGCGGAGTGGATCTTACGAGAGTCTGACGCGGCGCTCCAAGGCCTTCACCCGCCGTCGGCACATCGACAACTCTGGTTCCACACACCGGTGGACACCGCCGCGGTGTAGAGAAAGCGGCCACCGCGGCGGGACATCCCGGGCACGTGACGAGCGTGCCCGGGACGCCGTGCAGGCATACGGACCTCTACAGCGGGGCCGAACCGATCCAGCGGCGATAGGCGCCCGCGTCGACGTTGCCGCCGCACACGATCGTGACCACGTGGCGACCGGCGAAACGGTCACGGTCTTCGAGGATCGCCGCGATGCCGAGCGCGGCGGACGGTTCCACCACGAGGCCGGCGTGGTCGAGGAGCATCCGCATACCGGTGATGATCGACTCCTCCCGGACCAGGACCGCGTCGTCGGCGACGAGGAGGAGGTCGTCCAGGACGGCCGGGATGGGGCACCGGCCGGCGACACCGTCGGCGATGGTGTTCGTCGACTCGGTCGTGACGACGCGCCGCGCGCGCCACGAGCGTGTCATCGCCGGCGCGCCCAGCGGCTGAACGCAGATCACCTCGACCTCCGGCGCCAGGGACTTCAGCACATGCCCCACTCCGGTGGCCAGCGCCCCGCCGCCGAGGGCGATCAGAACGGCGTCGAAAGACCGCGCCGTGTCCACCAGTTCCAGGCCGATGGTCGCCGCGCCCTCGCAGGTCTCGATGTCCAGGCTGTCCTCGACCAGCCGGATACCCTCGGACCGTGCGACGGCCGCCGCCCGCTCGCGAGCCAACTCGTGGTCCCCGTCCACCAGTTGCAGACCGGCACCCAACGCACGGATGCGGTCGAGCTTGGCCGCGGTAGCGAAACGGGACGCCACCACGGTGACGTCGAGTCCCCGGCCGCGACCGGACCACGCGAGGGCCTGGCCGAGGTTGCCCGCGCTGGCGCACACAACGGCCCGCGCGTCGCTGTCGGCGAGCAGGCTCGCGAGGAGCTCGGTGCCGCGCGCCTTGAAGCTGCGGACCGGGTTCGCCGTTTCGAGCTTGATGCTGACCGCGCACCCGAGGCCGGCCTCCAGCGCCTCGCAGCGGTACAGCGGGGTGTCGAGGAACACCGGGTCGATCACCCTGCGGGCCGCCCTGATCCGACCGGTGTCGAGGCGTGTCTGCTGCACGACATGGCAGCGTAGCGCCACCGGTACGGTTCCCGTCCCTGTGCGGTCGGTTGTCACGTATCGGCCGCCGTCCGTGCCGCCGGTGATCCCGCAGCACGCGGCCGGCAGGTCGGCGACATGGCCGGAGGACCAGGGACGAGACGGGTGTCGCTCAGTGCCGTCAGCGGGTCGGGCGTGGGATGCGCCGTCCGGTCAGGGTCGGCCGTCCCAGTTGTTCCGCCTGCATGCTCGGCGGCTGGCGGCCAGCGGCCGGTCTTCGGCGGACATCCACATGTGCCCACAACAACCCTCCATGTGAGACAGCCGGCCCGGCCGAGCTGTGCGGGGCTCGGCCAGGCTCCGGGTGTCGGGCTGTTTGTTCCTGGGACAAGGCAGCTTGATCAGTTGTCCACTGTCACGGGTACGACAGTCTGTCTCGGTGTCAGACGAACTGATCGCCGGCCGCGCGAAGGTGTCTGCGCAGGATCTTGCCGTTCGCGTTGCGGGGCAGGGTGTCCAGCCGCACGACGTCCTGCGGGACCTTGTACCAGGACAGCCGAGACCGGGCCAGGGCGATCAGCTCGTCGCCCAGGGCGTCGCTGTCCAGCTCGTCGTCGGGGACGGTCACCACGTAGGCGCGCAGGCTCGTGTCTCCGGCCGGACGGCGAACCGAACTGACCGCCGCTTCGAGCACGCGCGGATGGCTCTCCAGGAGTCGTTCGACCTCGCCCGGCACCACGTTCTGCCCGCCGATCACCTCTACGTCGTCCAGCCGGCCGTGCACGTGTACGACCCCGTCGTCGTCGATCGACGCCAGGTCCCCGGTCGGCCACCAGGTGTCTGTCACCTGATCGGGGCCCCGGCTCCCCCGGACAACGCCCCGGGAGGCGTAGTCGACGTAGACGTGCAGTTCGCCCTGGCGGCCCGCGGACACCACCTGGCCGTCGGCGTCGACGATGCGTATCGGCCGGCCGGGGACGGGAGGCCCGACCGCCGAAGGAGTGGCGCACGCGGCGGGCCGGCCCATGGAGATCACGCCGATCTCGGTGGCGCCGTAGTTGTTGATCAGCCGGTTCCCCAGGATCGGCACCAGTTGCTCGCGCAGCCGTGGGGAGAGGACCTCCCCCGCGCTCGACACCTCCCGGAGGCGGCCGAGCGTCTCCGTGTGGCCGGGCTCAAGGAGCATGCGGGCCAGGAAGCTCGGCTGTGCGAAGAGGTTCGTGACCTGGTGACGGTTGATCAGTTCGATCGCCTCGGCCGGGGTCGCCCGGTCACGCGAGAGGACGGCGGTCTGCCCCGTGGCGAGGGTGGTGAGCACCGAGAAGTGCAGTCCGCCCAGGAAGTACATGCGTGACACGGACAGGCCGACCGTCCTGAGGTCGCTGTCCTTCTGGCCAGGAGGGCCGACGAAGTTGCTGTGGAGGAAGAAGCACAGCTTCGGGGCACCGGTCGTGCCGGACGTGAAGACGGCCAGCGCCGGTGCGTCCCCGCCCTCGGCGAAGTCCGGGTCCGGTTCGCCCGCGACCAGGGTCGAGACCTTCATGGCGGGGGCGAAGCCCGGCGTCTCCAGCCGTCCGGCCGTGTCCGGGTCGATCACGGCGAGTGCGGGTTCCACTGTCTCGACGGCGCGCGTCAGATCCTCCCAGCTCATCTGGACGTTGACCGGGGCGGCGACGAGACCGGCCTGCAGGGCGCCGAGCACGGACCAGACCATGTCCACGCTGTCGGGAAGCGCCAGCAGGACGCGATCGCCCCGGCGCAGTCCCGCCGACCGGTATCCCCTCGCGGCCCGTGCCGCACCGTCGAAGACCTCGGCGAACGTCCAGGCGCGGTCGTCGGCGAGGAAGGCGATCCGGTCCTCCCACCCTTTGGCACGGGCGAGTCGGGCCAGATCCTGGGTTACGTTTCCGGGCATGGCTACGGACGCCCCTCTCCGGCGGCGGCGGACACCGCGGTCCTGTCGGGGATTTTCGGCGCCTCGTCGAGGTGGATCCCGAACCAGGTACCGAGCGCCTGCCTCAGCCCTTCGTCGGTCACGATCCTCTCCCTGGTCCGCTCCCCGCCCTGTTCCACGATGAGGACCCTGTTCGCGAGAGTGACCCTTCCGTCCTCCCGGGGCTGGACACACATCAGCCGGTTCCTGAAGGGCGATTGGGGGGCGGTCTGGTACCACCACATGGAGGGAAGGCCGAATTCGATTTTCCGGGGTCTCATCTCCATCCGGTACAGCGGCGAACCGTCACGGAATACGTCGATGTCCCCTTCGGGCGTCTCCGTGACAAGGTACGCACCGTGCGGGTCGTTCTGCGGTGTGCGCAGATCCAGCCGCATGGGCCATCGGCTGTGATTTCCCTGACCCACGTCCACCAGCCATGAATGTCCGTCGGGTTCATCGGTCTCCACCCGGAGCGCCAGATGACCTACGGGACTGTCCAGTACCTCGCCGCGATAGATGTACCCGGCCAGCAGGGTGACATGGAATCCGAGGGCTTCCAGCAGCATCGCGAAAGCCGAGTTCAGTTCGAAGCATCCGCCGCCGCGCCGTTCGTGCACGATCTTCCGGACCGCGTCCAGGGAGTACGGGATCGGTTCTCCGAGGAGGAAGAACAGGTTCTCGAACGGAACGGAGAGTACATGGCGTTCGTGAAGGTGGCGCAGGGCTGCCGCGTCCAGCCGTTCCGGCCTTTTGGCGCCTATGCGCTGCAGATAGGCGTCGATGAGTTCGTCGTCCATGGCGCTCTCACTTCTCCAGGCAGAACTCGTTGATGGGATAGCCGACATGGCGGTCCTCGGCGGGCAGGTAACCCAACACGCGGTCGCCGGGCCTGAGTTCGGTGCTGTTCAGGACCGCCCCGCCTGGACCGAGCACCCGGACATGCCAGTCGTCCTGGAGAATGAGGTTGACGGCGCGCCCGTCATCGGATTTCGCGTCGATGGAGATGAGCGGTCGGCTCTCGATCTTGACCCGCCCGACGGTGACGATACGGGTCTGCCCCTTGACGTCAACGGCCATGACCTTGCTGCCGGACTTCAGCTCGCTCAGGTAATGGGTACGGCCGTCGCGAGAAAGCGTGTAGGAGTGGATGGCCCCCGCGTTCACCCGGAACGGCCGGGTGGGCATATAGGGAAGGGGATGCGTCTCGCTCACACAGAGGATCATCCCCTTGGAGTGCGAGCCGACCAGGATTCCCTCGTCCTCACGGAAGTGGCTGCATGTGTCGACACAGGCCCGCTCCCCCATGCCCACGTGCTCGGTGGCGACGATCGTGAGTTCGACGAGGTCCAGGGGCTCGGTCACGACGGCGGATGCCTGCTTGAGGGCGGTGGCGTCGCCCACGGCGTTCGGCGCCATCATCACGCCGTCGGAGCCGTGTTCGAGCACCCCGAAGATGATCTCCGCCTCCTCGACGTCCCCGGCGACGGTGATCAGACTGCCCTCGGCACCCGCTGCGGCAGCGATGACGATCTCCAGCGGAATCTTCGTGGGATCCCGGAACAGCAGCAGGCTCCACTCCTCGGTACGAGCCGACTGACAGGCGTCCTCCAGGGTCCGCGCGTCGACGATCTCCACGAACCGTCCGAATTCGACTCCCGGATACATCGCCGAGAGTTCCGCCGATGTCCCGTGCTCACGCGGATCGACGATCACCACGTCGGCAGCACCGAGATCGTCGGGGAGCTCCGCGAGCTCCTTGCCGTGCGGGAAGAAGATCTTCTTCACCGTGGGGGGCAGGTCGGCCAGGTCCGCCAGGGCGTCCGAGACAATGCCGTCCACCCGCTGGTGCAGCGCTTCTTCCAGGACCGCCCGCTTGTCGGCGACAGCGCGGATATCAAGCCACGTGAGCTTCACGCTTTCCCATCTCTTTCGTGTAGAACTCCACCGGAGCGGGCGGAGGTACATCCCCGTGCACGAGGCGGGCCAGTTCACGCGTCGTAGCACCCGGACTGTCGGATTCGAAGATGTTCCGGCCCATGGCGACTCCGGCCGCACCACCCCGGAGTGCGGAATCGACGAATTCCACCAGTGCCTTCTCATTCCCGACCCGCGGGCCGCCGGCCACCAGAATCGGTACCGGACAGGAGGCCGTCAGGCGCAGCATGTCCACATCGGATTCAAGGGCGTAGGTCTTGATGAGGTCGGCCCCGAGTTCGGCCGCGACGGTCACCGCGGCGGAGACCAGTGCCGGATCACGAGGGTCGGTGACGCGCGGTCCCCTCGGATACATCATCGCCATCAGCGGCATG
Source organism: Streptomyces sp. W16 (assembly GCF_033194735.1). Classification (NCBI taxonomy): domain Bacteria; kingdom Bacillati; phylum Actinomycetota; class Actinomycetes; order Kitasatosporales; family Streptomycetaceae; genus Streptomyces; species Streptomyces sp. W16. Next base: position 9,413 of record NZ_JAWOAI010000087.1, on the reverse strand, counting down.
TTCCAGCGGTCGCAGGCCTCTGCCACCACCGCCATATCGGCTATCTGCCGGGCCTCTTCGCGGGAACCGACATTCACATGCACACTCACCGCGTCGGCACCGAGACGCAGAGCCTCTTCGACGGTCGCGACCAAGCATTTCGCATCCGGGTCGGGAGCGTGCGCGGTGCTCGCGCTCAAATGCACGACGAGCGACATCTGCGTGAACCAGGCCGGATCCACGCGGCGAACGCTTCCCTTGTGCAGGACCACGGCATCGGCGCCATTCGTCGCCAACTGCCCGACCAGCCGGTTGAGTCCGAAGCCGCCCCCGGAAATCGGCCCATCCGTCAGAGGATGGTCCAGGGGAACCACCAGCATGCGCCGGGGATTACGTCGATACAGCCGAAGCAGCCTCAGTTTACGGGCACTTGAAGCGCCGTCGAATATCTGCATCTCGTCCATTCCCATACCAGTGCTCGGCCAACTGTCCGGTCCCCAGAAGTGAGCTCATCGAGCCCCCTCTCTGTCGCTGACTACGGCTGCCACCCGGGGGAGGTTCACTGCGTGATCCCACCGATTGAGACCTGGCCCGCACCGATGGTCCGGCGGCCACTGGTTGCTTGCGCGAACGATGCCGGCCGTGCCCGGGACGAGACCGCGAGCACCCGGACAACTCCTGATCCGCGCAGGGGAAAGCCGGTCACGGTGATGGATACCGTGACCGGCTCGGAGGACGGCGAGTTGGGCGGAGGTCACATGTTGATCATGTGTCCGGCCAGCCCGTGCACCGCTTCCTTCACCGCCTCGCCCAGGGTCGGGTGGGCGTGGACGTTGCGGGCGACCTCGTGGACGGTGAGGTCCCACTGCTGGGCCAGGGTCAGTTCGGGGAGGAGCTCGGTGACGTCGGGGCCGATGAGGTGGCCGCCCAGGAGTTCGCCGTACTTGGTGTCGCTGATCAGCTTCACGAAGCCGGTGGTGTCGCCGAGGCCGTGCGACTTGCCGTTCGCGGTGAACGGGAACTTCGCCACCTTGATGTCGTGCCCCAACTCCCGTGCCTGGGCCTCGGTGTAGCCGAAGCTGGCGATCTGCGGCTGGCAGTAGGTGGCGCGCGGGATCATCGCGTAGTCCAGCTCCATCGTCTCCGCGTCGGCGAGGGTCTCGGCGGCGATCACGCCCATCGCCTCGGCGGCGTGCGCGAGCATCAGCTTCGCGGTGACGTCGCCGATGGCGTACAGGTGCGGGACGGAGGTGCGGCACCGGCCGTCGACGTCGATCGCGCCGCGCTCGGTGAGCCGTACGCCCGTGTTCTCCAGGCCGAAGCCGGTGACGTTCGGCGCGAAGCCGATCGCCTGGAGGACCTTGTCGGCCTCCAGGACCTGTTGGGTGCCGTCCTTGCCGGTGACCGTGACGCGGACCTGCGGGCCGGACTCGTCGATCGACTCGACGCGGGTGGAGGTGAGGACGTCGATGCCCAACTTGCGGTACTGCTTGGCGAGTTCGGCGGAGACCTCGGCGTCCTCAAGGGGGGCGACGCGGTCCAGGAACTCGACGATGGTGACCTTCACGCCGTAGTTGTGCAGCACGTAGGCGAACTCGATGCCGATGGCGCCGGCGCCCGCGATGACGATCGACTGCGGGAGGTCGTCGGCGAGGATCTGCTCCTCGTACGTCACGACGCGCGAGGTGCGGCGGGTGCCGGGCAGCAGCCTCGGGGTGGCGCCGGTGGCGATGATGCAGTGCTCGAAGGTGATGGTGCGGGTGTCGCCGTCGTATCCGGCCACTTGGAGGGTGTGCGGGTCGAGGAAGGTGCCGCGGCCGTCGATCTCCGTGATCTTGTTCTTCTTCATCAGGTAGTGGACGCCCTTGACCCGGCCGTCCGCGACCCGGCGGCTGCGGCGGAACGCCTCCCCGTAGTCGAAGGAGACCTCTCCCTCGACCTTGATGCCGAAGGTCTTCGCCTCGCGGGTGAAGATGTGCGCGAGTTCGGCGTTGCGCAGCAGTGCCTTGGTCGGGATGCAGCCCACGTTGAGGCAGACGCCGCCCCAGTACCTCTCCTCCACCACCGCGACCCGCTTGCCGAGTTGCGCGGCGCGGATGGCGGCGACGTAGCCGCCGGGGCCCGCGCCGAGTACGACGACGTCGAACTGATCGTCCTGCTGGCTCATCGAAAGATCCTTTACCACGGGGAGATCCTCTAACGGTGTCCAGGATGCCCTGGTCGGTCCTCGTCCGCGTCGGCCGTCAACTGCGCCAGTACCTGTTTGGCGCCGTCGATCGCCCGGTGGAACTCGGCGGGGTCCTGATGCACGCGGGCCAGGACGTACCCGCCCTGCACCGTTGCCGTGATCAGTGAGGCCATCGCGTCGGGGTCGACACCGGGGCGGAGTTCGCCGGTGCGGACTCCGTCCGCGAGGACCGCGGAGAGTCGTGCGGTGAGCCAGGTGAAGAAGTCCGCTGCCGGGGCCCGCAGTTCGGGGTCGGCGACGACGTCGTGGTCCTGGGCCAGCCGTCCCATGCGGCAGCCGGCGAGGGGCGCGCGTTCCAGATCGAGGTAGGCGGCCACCCGCGCGAGGGCCGGCCCCTCCGCGGTCAGGACCTTCTCGACGCCGGCGCGGAGCTCGTCGCCCATGCGGGTCATGGCCGCGACCGCGAGCTCCGCCTTGCCGGAGAAGTGGTGGTACATGCTGCCCTGGCCCGCCTGGGCGCGTTCCAGGATCATGGCCGGGCTGGTGCCCGTGTATCCGCGTTCCCACAGCAGTTCGGCCGCTGCTCGCGTCAGCGCCTCCTTCTTGCTCATGGAGGCAATGTACCTACTACTTGTTACACAATCGCACCGGCAGCAGCGGGAGTTCGGCGTCGCGCGGTGGTCAGAGGTTGTGGCGGGAGCGGTGGTTCGCGGCCTTGGCCCGGTTGCCGCAACGCGTCATGTCGCACCAGCGGCGCGAGGAACGGTACGAACGGTCGATGTACAGCCGGGTGCAGCGGGGCGCCGCACACTCCTTGACCGGCCCGGCCGGCTCGGTGAGCAGTTCGACGGCGTCGCGGGCCAGTGTCGCCAGGACGGCGCGGATCGTGCCGTGCCGCACCACCGTGCCGTCCGGCCGCAGCTCCTGGCGTACCGGGAGGCGGGTGGTGGCGCGGTTGAGTACGGCGCAGTCCTCCGCCGCGAAGGGGGAACCGCTGCCGGCGGCGAGCACCAGGCGGTAGATCGCCTCGCGCAGATGCAGCGCCGCGGCCAGATCGGCGTCGGTCACCGGTGCCGGTGCGTCCAGCGCCCCGGAGGCGGCGGTCCAGTCGGCGAGGTCGGCCGTGGTGGTCAGGAGGTCCAGCGGGGTGTCGCGTCGGCTCTGCACCGTGCCGACGAAGTCCAGGGCCACGCTGCCGCTGACGAATGCGAACTTCATCCGGCGAGCCTAACACCCCACCCTTCTTGAATAACCTCAGTGGCCGGTTACTTTGCCGAGGCGAGCAGCCGCATTGACACCAGCTGCCCGCGTCCTCTGTACTGTGCCAAATAACCCCTAAAGCTGGTTACTTCAGAGTGAGAGGCCACCTCTGTGATGGAACGCGACGACCTGAAACTCGCAGAGACGGGAGGTGAGGCGCCGCCGACACCGGCGCCTGAGGTCACCTCGGTGCCGGCCTGGGTCTCGGCCGGCATTCCCGCCGTCTTCGTCGTCCTGTGGAGCAGCGCGTTCATCGCGGCGGTGATCGGCACCGACGCCGCACCGCCGCTGCTGCTGACCTTCTCCCGCTTCGCGGTCGCCGGTGTACTGCTCACCGTGATCGCCCTGGTGTCGAAGGCGCCCTGGCCCAAAGGCAGGCTGCTGCTGCACGTCGTCGTCACCGGTCTGCTGATGCAGGCCGTACAGTTCGGCGCCTTCTACACGGCGATCGGCGCAGGGCTGCCCGGCGGTGTGGTCGCGCTGATCCAGGGCTTCAACCCGGTCCTGATCGCCCTGATGGCAGGCTTCTTCCTCGGCGAGAAGATCACCCGGCAGCAGTGGCTCGGCTTCACCATCGGCGGTGCCGGTGTCGCGCTGGCCGTCGCCGGAGCACTCCACTTCTCGGGCACCGCCATCGTGCTCTCCTTCGTCGGCCTGCTCGGCCTGAGTGCCGGCACGGTCTACCAGAAGCGCTTCACCCAGGGCGCCGACGTCCGCAGCAGCACCGCCCTGCACTTCCTGGCCAGCGCGCCGGTGATGCTGGTGATGACGCTGACCCTGGAGGAACCGAAGGTCACCGACTGGGGGGCGTTCGGCGGCTCGCTGGCCTGGATCGTGCTGATCAACTCCGTGGGCACGTTCCTGCTGCTCAACTTCATGCTCAAGAAGCAGACGGCGAGCCGGGTCGGCACCCTCTTCTTCCTCACCCCGGCCGTCACCGCGCTGCTGGCCTGGCTGGTCATCGGCCAGACACTGAGCCCCTCGGCGATCATCGGGCTCGTCCTCGGCGGAGTCGGCGTGCTTCTCGCCGCGCGCAAGTAGCCGCCGGCAGCCGCGCGCACGCGCCCCCCGGTACCCATCACGCACGCCGGAACGCCGGCACGACACGCTCCACGCATTCGACGACGCAGAGAAGAGAAGCAGACATGACCATCAAGGTCGCCATCAATGGATTCGGCCGCATCGGGCGCGGTTTCCTCCGGGCCGCGCTCGCCGAGGGGGCCGATCTGGAGGTCGTGGCCGTGAACGACCTCACCGACGCCGCGACACTCGCCCATCTGCTCACCTACGACAGCACCATGGGCACGCTCGCGGCCGAGGTCGTGGCTGAGGACGACGCGCTCGTGGTCGACGGCCGCCGGATCGCGGTGCACGGGGAGCGCGAGCCGGCCAAGCTGCCGTGGGGCGAGCTCGGCGTCGACGTGGTCGTGGAGTCCACCGGCATCTTCACCGACGGCAAGAAGGCCGCCGCACACCTCGACGCGGGCGCCCGCAAGGTCCTCATCTCCGCCCCGGCCAAGAACGAGGACCTCACCCTCGCCTACGGCATCAACCACACGAGCTACGACCCCGCCGTCCACCACGTCGTCTCCAACGCCTCCTGCACCACCAACTGCCTGGCCCCGCTCGCCAAGGTGCTGCACGAACGGTTCGGCCTGGAGCACGGGTTGATGACCACCGTGCACGCGTACACCCAGGACCAGAACCTCCAGGACGGCCCGCACAAGGACCCCCGGCGCGCCCGCGCGGCGGCGCTCAACATCGTGCCGACGTCCACCGGCGCCGCGACGGCCATCGGCCTCGTCCTGCCCGAGCTCAACGGCAAGCTGGCCGGGCTGTCGCTGCGGGTGCCGGTGCCGGTCGGCTCGCTGACCGACCTCTCGGCGTACCTGGCACGGCCGGTCACCGTCGAGGAGATCAACGAGGCCTTCGCGGAGGCGGCGGCCGGACCGCTGGCGGGAGTGCTGCGCTACACCGACGCCCCGCTCGTCTCCACCGACATCGTCGGCGATCCGGCGTCCTGCGTCTTCGACTCCAAGCTGACCGCGGTGACGGGTGACGGCCGCCATGTGAAGGTGTTCGGCTGGTACGACAACGAGTCCGGCTTCTCGCACCGGATCGTCGACGTCGTACGCCTGTTGGGGGCGCGAGGCTGAACAATCTGACGGGCCCCGGACGCTGCCCCGCGCGGGTACCACCCCGCGCGGGGTTCGGCATGTCCGGACCCCGCCGGCCCGACCGCGGCCGGGCGGAAATCCCGGACAGGCCGATCCCGCCCGCCCTACAGTGGCGCCATGAGTGATCATTCCGAAGCGCCTGTCACGCCCGTCGAGGCCTTTGAACCCCCGTACTACGTGGCCGTCTTCACCACGGTTCGGACGCAGGAGCAGAGCGGTTACAGCGAGACCAACGCGCGTATGGAAGACCTGGTGAGGGAGATACCCGGGTACCTCGGGATGGACCACGCGCAGACTCCGGGCGGACTGGGCATCACTGTCGGGTACTTCCGTGACGCCGACGCCCTCACGGAGTGGCGGAGCGACGCCGAGCACCGCGCGGCGCAGCGGCGCGGGCGAGCCGAGTGGTACCAGAGCTACACACTGCACGTGGCGAAAGTGGAGCGGAGTCAGGGGTTCACCCGACCGCCGGTCACGCAGAGCCCGACAGCAGGCTGAGCGAACGGTCGATCTGCCCACGAGTACGATGCCGACGGGTGTACTCGTGAGCCGTTTCCCGGAATGCTGTTCAGCACTACTGAATCGGAGCTCTTCATGGTCCAGGCAGTGCATCGAGCGGTGCAGATCCTGCGGGAACTCGCCTCCGGCGGTCCCCGGCTGGGTGTGACCGAGCTGGCCGACCGGCTGGGCGTCGCCAAGCCCACGGTGCACGCGCTGCTGCGCACCCTGGAGATCGAGGGCCTGGTCGCGCAGGACCGGGACAGTTCGAAGTACCACCTGGGGCCGAATCTCGTACACCTGGGCAACACCTACCTGGACACACACAAGTTGCGGACCCGTTCGTTGACCTGGGCCGACGGGTTGGCCAACCGCACCAGGGAGGCCGTGTGGGTGGGGGTTCTCAACGGCGACCAGGTGCTGATCGTCCACCACGCGTTCCGTCCCGAGGGAGCGGTGCAGATTCTTGAGGTGGGCGCGAGCATCCCGTGGAACACGTGCGCCCTGGGGAAGGCCATCGTGGCGTCGTCGCCGACGGCCCTGCGTGAACGTCTCCTTGACGGGGAGCTCGCGGTGCTGACGGGTGCGAGCGTGAACACCCGTAAGGAACTGGAACGCCACCTGGAGGAAGTCCTCAGCACCGGCTACGCGATCGAGGACCAGGAGTCGGCCATCGGGGACGCGGGAATCGCCTCGCCGGTCTTCGACCGCTCCGGCGAGGTGGCGGGTGCCATCGGCATCGTCGGCCCGGTGGAACGCCTGCTGGGCGAGTCGACGCGCCAGGAACTCGCCGTGGCGGTACGGGAGACCGCGCGCATCCTCTCCCGCGACCTGGGAGCGCCGCGCCGCGCCGCCTACAGCCCGGACCGCGATTAGCCCGGCGGAGCGACGGCCCTCGCCACCGGTCCGTCATGTGCCCGGATTCGCCGCCGCGTCGGCGAGGGCACGGAACATCAGGGCGGTCGAGGTGGCTCCCGGGTCCTGATGTCCGATGCTGCGCGCCCCGAGGTAGGAGGCGCGCCCCTTGCGTGCTCGTAAGGGAGAGGTGGCGCGCATGCCTTCCTCGGCGGCGTCGGCGGCAGCCGCTGCCGCGGCGGCGAACTCGGTTCTGCGGCGGGCCTGTTCCTCGAAGGCGGCGACCGCCGGCGCGTACGCGTCGATCATCGTCTTGTCGCCGGTGGCGGCCGTCCCCAGCTTCTGGATGCTCGCCAGGGCCACGGAGAGTGCCCCGGTGAACGCGAGCGGGTCGGCGAGCGGAGTGTCCAGAACCCTGCCCAGTGCGCGGAACGCGCTCCCGTACAGCGGTCCCGAGGCACCCCCGATGGTGGAGACGAGGGTGGTGCCGGTCTTGGTGAGGACGGCTCCGACCGTGTCGAGGCCGGGGTCGGACACGGCGGTGGCGGCGGCGGTGAATCCCCGGTCCAGATTGGTGCCGTGGTCGGCGTCGCCGATCGCCGAGTCGAGCCGGGTGAGCCGGTCCTTGTTCCGGCCCACGGCGACGCCGATGGCCAGCACCCAGGCACGGGCGAGGTCTGTGTCCATGGGGGGGACTCCGTTCGGTGATCAGTGATCAGTGGATACGGGTGGGTCGTTGGAGAGGGCGGCCTTCCCCGCCACCGCACGCCACAGGTGTCCGCGCCGTCAGTCCTGGAGGACCGGGCTGCGGGCGATCTCGCCGACGAGTTCGTCCTCGTGGTCGCGGACGAAGAAGTGTTCCCCCTCGAAGATGCGCATGCCGAAGGATCCTCGGGTGGTCGCGGCCCAGCCGCTGAGCTCCTCGTGCGTGACGGTGTGGTCGTCGCGCCCGCCGAAGGCGAATACCGGGCAGTCGTGCACGCGTTCCGGGCCCGGGCGGTAGCTGGAGTTGAGTTCGAGGTCGGCACGGATCTGCGGAAGCAGCACCGAGCGCAGTTCGGGGTTGTCCAGCACCGGCTTCGGCATACCGCCGAGGTCGCGCAGCCGCTCCCAGATCTCGTCCCCCGTGGTGTCCTCCAGGACCGGGAAGTCCGGTTCCATCAGGGGATGGCGGCGCGCGCAGACGAACAGCGCCTCCGGGCCCGTGCCCCGCTCCCGCAGCCGTAGCGCCACCTCGTGGGCGATGACCGCGCCCATGCTGTAGCCGACCAGGGCGTACGGCACGTCGAGGAGGGGGGTCATGGCCCGCACCAGATCCTCGGCGAGTGGCTCCATGCGCCGGTAGGGCGGCTCGGAGAACCGGGACTCCCGGCCTGGCAACTGGACGGCGAGCACCTCGATGTCCCCCGGCAGGGCGTCCGGCCAGGTGCGGTACATGGTCGCGCCGCCTCCCGCGTACGGGATGCAGAACAAGCGCAACCGGGGGCGGGGGCCCGGCTTGACGAACGGGAACCAGCGGGCTGTCTCCGACATGTTCGCCTCCCTCACTCGCCCGTGGTGGCGGCGGTACGCAGGCTGAGCGGACGCATGTCCGTCCAGATCCGCTCGATGTGGTCCAGGCACTCTTCGCGGGTGCCGACGAATCCGGTGGCCCGCCAGCCCGCGGTGAGTTCGCGGCCCAGCGGCCACACGGAGTGCTGCTCCTCTGTGTTGACGACCGCCTGGAACAGCGGCTTGTCGCGGCCGGTGTCGGCCATGGTGTTCTCCTCTTCCTGGTCGTTCCGTGGTTCTGTCGTCGGACGCGTGCCGGGTGCCGCGGGCGTCCGGCTCAGCGGGCCCGCGGGCCCGGCAGGTCGCCGACCGGGATCCCGGGCCGGGCGGTGACCATTTTCAGGGCGGTCACGAAGTCCTCGGCGAACTCCGTCCCGGTCCCGGGGTCGAGCACCGCGGTGTTGCGCAGGAACTGGACCTCCGCGCCGTCCCCGGTGGGCCACACGTGCAGTTCCAGGTCGTAGCGGGCGGCGGCCCTGGCCACCCGCCGGCGGGTCAACGTCAGCCCCGGCAGGGCGAGTTCGCCGGTGCCGCCGTTGTGCAGCACCAGGACGGCGCGGAACCACGGGTCGGCCAGCAGCTCCTCGCCGGGCCGCAGGACTCCCTGCAGATGCTCCAGCGGGACGTCCCGGTGCGCGAAGGCGGCCAGGACGGCGACACGGACGCGGTCGAGCAGGGCGTCGAAGCCGAGCGCGGGGTCCACGTCGGTACGGATCCCGACGTAGTTGACGAACCGCCCCACGATGCTCTGGAACTCCCGCCGGTCGCGGCCTAGCACCGGCGTGCCGACGGTGATGTCCCGCTGCCCGCCGAGCCGGGCCAGCAGCGCCTGCTGGACGGCGAGCAGCACCATGAACGGTGTGGCCCCCCGGCCGGCCGCCGACGCCACCACCGCGGCCAGCAGC